>NZ_JAZZJS010000081.1:0-79141 GCF_056180635.1 Denitrobacterium sp.
CAGCGCACCGAGCCCGACGCCATCGACACGCTCGCCCAGAGCATCTTCCACGATGAGCGCTCCAGCATCGACACGATCCTGGCGTTCGACATCCCGAACAGCCGCGCGTTCATGCACCTCGACACGGTGTTCACGCAGATCGACCACGACAAGTTCACCATCCACCCGGGCATCCTGGGCCCGCTGACGGTCTTCGAGCTCACCAAGGGTGCCGAGGGCAAGATCAACGTCAAGCGCCTCGACTCCGACCTGGAGTCCATCCTCACGAAGTACGTGGGTCAGCCCGTCCAGCTGCTGCAGTGCGGCGCCGGCGATCGCATCGCCGCCGAGCGCGAGCAGTGGAACGACGGCAGCAACACGCTGTGCATCGAGCCTGGCAAGATCTGCGTCTACCAGCGCAACAACGTCACCAACGACTTCCTGTACAAGAATGGTCTTGAACTGGTCGTCATCCCCAGCTGCGAGCTCTCTCGCGGCCGTGGCGGCCCGCGCTGCATGAGCATGCCTGCTTGGCGCGAAGACCTGTAAGGGTTACGCCACGCCTTCGAACCGCATGGCGGTTCAACCAACTCTTTAGTTAACGCCCGTATACGCAGGGCGAAATAGAAAGGAACAATATTATGCCTACTAGCCTGAGCGGTCGCGACTTCCTGAAGCTTCTCGATTTCACCGCCGACGAAATCAACTACCTGCTTCGCCTCTCCCGCGAATTCAAGAACCTGAAGCTCACCGGTACGCCTCACCGCTACCTCGAGGGCAAGAACATTGTTCTGCTGTTCCAGAAGACCTCTACCCGTACGCGTTGCTCCTTCGAGGTTGGCGCTATGGATCTGGGCATGGGCGTGACCTACCTCGATCCCGGCAGCAGCCAGATGGGCAAGAAGGAGTCCATCGAGGACACCGCTCGCGTTCTCGACCGCTTCTACGACGGCATCGAATTCCGCGGCTTCGCTCAGAGCGACGTCGAGGAACTGGCTGCCAACGCTTCCGTGCCCGTATGGAACGGCCTCACCACGGAATGGCATCCCACCCAGATGCTCGCTGACATCCTCACCATGCAGGAAAACTTCAACTACGACATCAAGGGCAAGACGCTGGTCTTCATGGGCGACTGCAAGAACAACGTTGCTCGCTCCCTCATGGTCGTTTGCGCCAAGCTGGGCCTGAACTTCGTGGCCTGCGGCCCCGAGTCCTGCATGCCTGCTCAGGACGTTATCGACGCCACCAAGCCCTTCTTCGAGGAGAACGGCTGCACCTGCACCCTCACGCAGGACGTTGCCGAAGGCGTTAAGGGTGCTCACTGCATCTACACCGACGTTTGGGTATCCATGGGCGAGCCCGACGAGGTTTGGGAGTCTCGCATCGCCGAGCTCACCCCGTACCGCGTAACCAGCGAGGTCATGGCCATGGCCGATCCTTCCGCCATCTTCCTGCACTGCCTGCCCAGCTTCCATGACACCAACACGGTCATCGGTGCTGAAAAGGCCAAGCAGTTCGGCATCACCGAGCAGGAAGTTACCGACGAGGTCTTCGAAGGTCCTCAGAGCCGCGTCTTCGATGAGGCCGAGAACCGCATGCACACCATCAAGGCCATCATGTACGCGACCCTGTCGTAACTAGCCTTACCGCTGTATCGATTTCTTCGGGGCCGGCCCCAGCGGCTGGCCCCGTCATTTGAAAGGAACAACCATGCCTTATCAGAAAGGTGAAGGTCCCTCCGTTGTTATCGCCCTCGGTGGCAACGCTCTGGGCAACACCCCCGAAGAGCAGCTCGAGCTCGTAAAGAACACCGCCAGCCACATCGTCGACATGGTGGGCGAGGGTGTTAACACCATCGTCACGCACGGCAATGGTCCCCAGGTCGGCATGATCAACAACGCATTCGACGCCGCTTGCAAGGATCCCGCGAACAAGGTTCCCGCAATGCCTTTCCCCGAGTGCGGCGCTATGAGCCAGGGTTACATCGGTTACCACCTGTCTCAGGCCATCCTCGGCGAGCTGAAACATCGCGGCATCATGCGTTCCACGGCTAACGTCGTTACGCAGACGGTTGTCGATCCCAGCGACCCCGCTTTCGAGAACCCCACCAAGCCCGTAGGCGCTTTCATGACCGAGGAAGAGGCCAAGGAACTGGCCGAGAAGACCGGCTGCACCGTGAAGGAAGACGCCGGCCGCGGTTGGCGTCGCGTCGTCGCTTCGCCGAAGCCCCAGCGCATCGTCGAATTCGACGCCGTTAAGGACCTCATGGACGCTGGCTACATCGTCGTTTCCACCGGTGGCGGCGGTATCCCCGTCATCGAGGCGAACGACAGCTACCATGGCGTTCCGGCTGTTATCGACAAGGATAACTCCGCTTCTATGCTGGCCGCTTCCTTCAAGGCCGACATGCTCGTCATCCTCACCGCTGTCGAGAAGGTGTGCATCAACTTCGGTAAGCCGAACCAGGAAGCCATCTCCCACATGACGGTTGCCGAGGCTGAGGAGTACATCGCCCAGGAGCAGTTCGCTGCTGGCAGCATGCTGCCCAAGGTTCAGGCTTGCATCAACTACGTGCGCCGTTACCCGCAGGGCAAGGCTCTCATCACGAGCCTCGAGTGCGCTGCGGCTGGCCTCGAGGGCAAGACCGGCACGGTCATCACGCTCGACTAGCACGGTTTAACTTGGTTGTAGTGGGCTGCATCCATTCGTGGATGCAGCCCCTTTTTGTCTAGATTGCTCTATATGCACTGTCATTTCCCGAATCGGGTGCTAGAATAGCCGCAATGTGCATTCGTAATAGGAAGTGACGGAAAACAACCATGCAGATTCGCGAACAACTTGAACAGCTTGTTGGCCAGGGTCTTTCGGCTGCTGTTGCCGATGGATCGCTCGCCCTCGACGAGATTCCGGAAGCTGCTCTAGAGCGACCTCGTGATACGAATAACGGCGATTGGGCTTCTACCGTGGCGCTGCGCCTGGCAAAGGCCGCCAAGAAGAACCCCCGCGAAATCGCGCAGATTATCGTCGATCATCTTCCCGAGAACGGCACCATTGCTTCTTGCGAAATCGCCGGTCCCGGCTTCATCAACTTCACTCTTGCTCCCGCGGTGTTCCAGGGCGTCGTTTCCCAGGTTCGCCAGGAAGGCCTCGATTACGGCAAGGGCGAAATCGAAGGCCCCAACTACATTAATATCGAGTACATCAGCGCTAACCCCACGGGTCCGTTCCATGTGGGCCATGGCCGTTGGGCTGCTTTGGGCGACGCCACGGCTCGTGTGCTTCGCCATGCTGGCTACAAGGTGTACGAGGAAAACTACATCAACGACCACGGTAGCCAGATGGACAACTTCGGCCGCAGCGTAGTTGCCCGTTACCTGCAGGAACTCGGTCATGACGTGCCTCTGCCCGAAAACTGCTACGCTGGCACCTACGTTATCGATATTGCCAAGTCCATTATCGCCAAAGATGGCGATAAGTGGGTAGACGCCGATGAGGAAGAGCGTCTCCTGAACTTCCGCGAGCGCGCCTACGCGTATGAGCTCGCCGAGCAGCATCGCATCTGCGATACGTTCGGCACCACGTTCGACAAGTGGTTCAGCGAGCGTTCTCTCTACGTGGAAGACGAAGAGGGCAAGAGTCAGGTCGACCGCGCCCTGGAAGCCATGGACGAGCGTGGGTACCTGTACGAGAAGGACGGTGCCACGTGGTTCAAGAGCACTGCTTTCGGCGACGACAAAGACCGCGTTCTCCAGAAGAGCAACGGTGAGTACACCTACTTCACCAGCGACGTTGCCTATCACTATAACAAGATGCAGCGTGGCTTCGATCACCTCATCGACCTGTGGGGCGCCGACCACCATGGTTACATCGCCCGTTGCGAGGCCATGCTTGCCGCCTGGGGCTATCCTGGTGCGCTGGAAGTCATGCTCGGCCAGCTGGTTAACCTGTTCCGTAACGGCGAACCGGTTCGCATGAGCAAGCGTACGGGCGAAATGGTCACCTTCGAAGAGCTCATCGAAGAAGTGGGCGTCGATAGCACGCGTTGGCTCATGCTTTCCCGCGGTGCCGACCAGACGATTGACTTCGATATCGAAGTTGCCAAGAAGAAAGACGCTTCCAACCCCGTCTACTACGTGCAGTACGCTCATGCGCGCATTTGCTCCATCCTTCGCAAGGCCGCTTCCGAAGAGGCCGCCAAGAAGGCCGAAGCAGGCGAAATCACGATGGACGAGCTCGTATCCCAGGTTCTGCCCGAGGGCATCGACCTTTCGGTGCTCACCAATCCTTCCGAAATCGCCCTCATGCGCAAGATCGAGACGCTTCACGACTTCGTGCAGCTTGCCGCACGCGACCGCGCCGCGTTCCGCATGACGCATTTCTGCCAGGACCTGGCTGGCCTGTTCCATGGATTCTATACCAACTGCCACGTGAACGTGGAAGACGAGAAGCTTCGCAATGCCCGACTGGCGCTCTGCGACGCCACGCGCATCGTTCTGGCCCTTGGTCTTGGCTTGCTGGGTATTACGGCTCCTGAAAAGATGTAAGCTCATCTCACAGCCTTGTTTTGAAGCGGCGGGGAAGGACCCCGCCGCTTTTTTAGTGCGTGATATGAGGTTGCGCCTTCTGCGTTAGCGCTCTGCCCCTCCGTGCTCGTTTTCCGCAACCATGACTACGCTGCCGATGACGTTCAAGATATTCTGAAGGCCGCCGCAGAATAGCTCGAAGCACAATGCCAGGGAAATGGCCACGTCGGAATTAAGGTACGTCAAGATGATCAACATACCGATGAGGATGGACCCGGGTTGGTTGGGTGCACCGAATGACAGAAATATTACGACAAGGGCTATTACCGCGATGTTGAACCACGATACTTCGCAATTGGCAACGAAAATGTAAATCGCCGCGAGCAGCATGAGGATGAAGCAATTGCCATCAAGGCTGGTCTGCGCCAATACCGGCAGCTCCTTCTTGAGCCGTTCAGTTGATAGCCCTAGGTGCTTCGCGCAATAGCGCGTGTTGTAGGGTACGGCGTCGATTACGGAGCCCATCACGTAGTTTTCCTTGATAAGGGGGCAAAGCTTCCGTACGAACCCCCGCACTTGGATGCCTCGCGCTCTCAGTCGCAGAGCGTATACGGCAAGCAATGGAATCGTGCATGCGAAGACGATGATGCCAATGAATAGGATTTCCAGGAAATTCGTTATGCCGTCTTTCGCCAGGAGAACCTCTAGGAATAGTAGGAAGCACGCCACGGGGAATGCGGTCATCAGGATATTGAGTATGCTGGAGAACAGGCTGTATAAGGCGTCAATCGCCGATTTCAGCAGATCGAAGCTCTTGCCTATTGAATTGAGTGCGCCGACGACGAGGAGCGCTACAACGATCATGGGGATAGGGGAGATGGTTTCGAAGGGTTCGATGATGCTCGATGGAATAATCTGGTCCACTGCCGAGGCGAGCGTCCAATTGGCGAATCCTATGTCAACTTGCTCTGCTACGCCGGTAGATGAGAGGGCCCATTGGGCGAAAGCGAAGCCCATGATGAGGGCAAGGATGACCACGCTTACCGATGACGACACTGCCTTGACGAATAGGCTACGCGATGTGGAATTGCGGTCGGCCACTATGAAGGAATCGGTTACGTTCTTGAGCAGCGAGAAGAGCGTCATCGGTGCGCCAATCATGAGCATGGCGTTGGTGAAAAGCTTTTCGAGAGGCGCTACCCATTCCGTTGCCAGTAGCTGCCGTCCTGATTCGTCGAGCGCAGATTCAAGCACGAGCCCCGCGATGACCGCCATGACGACGGCGAGAAGGCTGGGGAGGATGATGCTCCAGAAGCTCTTGCCCGCCGAAATGGAGATGATGTTGTCGCCATATTTATACGTGCAGGAATACTTGTCGGAGAATGCATGGAGAAGCCCTGCTTCGGAATCCGCTTGTCCATCTTCTTCGGGAAGCGTGAATCGCTTGCCTGGAAACGTGATTTCAATGTCGCTGTGGTCTAGCGCGATGGTGCTGCTGACCTCTAGTTCGGCGTTATCGTTGTCGATTTGAGATGCGGCATGCCGAAAAAGCGCGTTGAAAAGCGCCATGAATTCGGTGCGGCTGCAGGCAGTGATACGGCGCCCCGCAAGAGCGCTCTCCACGAAATCACGAGCTTGCGATAAGCCCGTTTCATTCGCCTTGACTGTTATTGCTTCGTTCTTAGCCATAGGAGGATTTTGCCGGAAAACCGGCGCACCCGTCTTCCTTCATAATCTGCCGTGGTTAATGCAACTTCATTAGCAACATTATACTAGCGTCTGAGCTGTTTTGGCATTTGGGTCTGCTAACAGTACGGTGCAGGATAGACCTAAGGCCATGAGTTTTTTCGTGCATCCAAATTGTGGATGAATGAGGGAGAGGATAGTGGTGCTGGATTGGCTATCCAGATATGAAAAAAGCCCCTTAGCAGGAGCTTTAGAAGAATTCGAAATGGTGGACCGTCGGGGACTCGAACCCCGGACCTTGGGATTAAGAGTCCCCTGCTCTACCAACTAAGCTAACGGTCCATGTTCATATGTCTTTTGCCCTTCGAAAAGCGGCGAACGCTATTTTAGGACAACCGCTCTTGCTTTGCAAGAACTTTTTTAAAAAGTTTTGCGCTGGGGTGGATGGAGAGATTCGAACTCTCGACCTCCAGAGCCACAATCTGGCGCCCTAACCAACTAGGCCACATCCACCGTGCGCAAGGAGAGATTATAGCGGCCGTTAGGGGAGGGGGCAACAAAAGATTTGCTCATCACGAATCATGCACAATTGGCCAAAGTGCGCGTTTGAGCGGTCTGATGAAGCAGGCGTTGAGGGATGCTTGCGAATCTCATTCTTCCGCTATCGGATAGATGCGGGGTTGTTGCGCGCTTCGCCCAGGAAGGGGTTCCTCGAAAAAGTTTTCCCTGCTCTATGGTGCGTACATACGCGCGCGCATAACCTTATATTGCGAATGAATGGGCGAGCGTCGTCTTCGAAAATGTGAAGATGAATCCACAAAAAAGGGGGTTGCCAAAGGGTTTGGTTCGCGTATAATCCTTTCTTGCGCGTTGCAAGTGCGAAAGATTCCTCGGTAGCTCAACGGCAGAGCATCCGGCTGTTAACCGGAGGGTTGTAGGTTCGAATCCTACCCGGGGAGCCATTTGTTTTCAAAGCCAATTGGCTTCTTTATATCGGGCGTTTGGCGCAGCGGGAGCGCGACTCCTTCACACGGAGTAGGTCACAGGTTCAATCCCTGTAACGCCCACCATCAAAACTCCAGGTCAGAGGGTGAATCCTCTGGCCTGGTTTTGTTTTTTCTAGCTCGTGTGGATTGCATTTGGATTACATTAGCGCGTGAAAAGTACCTAATGATGCCGGATAGCCAGGCCTAGTCGAGGAGCGCGCGCCGCTGCTTGGCGTCGCTAGCGCGCTGATTGCTCGAATACATCTAGATATGGAGTAGGCGTGGGGTGGCAGTTGCGATTTGCGACCGCCGATACAATCGGTTCGTTGCATACTGTCAGAAATAGTATATATATTCTGACAAGCACAGACGGAAGGGAATGCCCATGTCCATTGCGGCGGAAGTCGAAGGGCAGATTGCGAGCGTGGGATCTTGCACGGTTTTCGTGCCGTCGGACTTCCACGGCATCGCGAGTGTGGCAAGCCGCTTACGTTTTAACGGCTGAGCCATTGGTGATATTGATGGTCACGGTCCAGCCAATGCATCTCTTTCTGCTGTTTTCACAATGTGATGTACAATGTAACTCACGCGGCGACCGAAAGGCGAGCCATGACTAAGGTTCCAACCACCACGATCAGGATTGATCCCGAAGTAAAAGAGCAGGCTAGCGAGATCTTCGATGAGCTTGGGCTGTCTCTATCAGCAGCGGTAAACATATTCCTACGCGCTGTGGTGAGGCACAAAGGCATGCCGTTTGATGTTGTCATCCTAGATAGCGAGGAAGACGGGGAATAGATGACCAACACAGCAGAAACAGCTTCAATACCGCCCATTGCCGAGCTCGTACCGTATGCCTCAAAGATACTCCAGGCCGCTCAGGCATCCCAAAATGAGGAACAGCTAAAAATTGAGATCGAAGACATCCTAAAAACGATCTGTTCCTCTTGTGGCATCTTTTGGAACCCGTATACATACGAGCATTCGTTCCGATCCGGAAGCTATCGATTGGATGCGGTGCATGGGTCAACAATCATTGAGTACGAACCTCCCAGATCGTTCAATTGTATGGAAGGAGCTCAGCTCCGACATGCGCGCCAGCAGGCAGAGGACTACTGTGGTCTTCTGGCAGAGGAAGAGGGCAGGCGCAATGGAGCTTACTCCCTCGTGGTATGGGATGGAGAGACGATATCGTTTGGCGACGTGCGCGACGGCGAGTTCTTCTGGGACGACCCTAGGGCCTTCGACGCGGCCTGTCTTCATAGGATGCTTATGCTCATCGAGCGAGGCGGCAAGCCGCTCGTCAGCCCCATGGCGCTCAAACAGTTCATCGGCCCAGACACGGAGGTTGGCAAGGGCGTCATTCCCTCGCTGTATCAGGCGGTTGTCAATGCGATAGGCAATTCGAAGACCACGCGAACAAAGTTGATATTCACGGAGTGGGCCCGCCTTTTCGGCCAGGTAGACGGGATAAGCTCAGAACGGCTGCAGACGTATCTCTCGGGAGCCTCTGCCATGCATGGGGTAAACTATCAAGAGCATGCCCAGGCGTATGTCTTCGCGCTTAATACCTACATCGCAATCGTTGCAAAAGTGTGCGCCGTTCACGCCCTGATGGACGGGGGTGGAAGCCCGATTCAGTCAAACACCTCGTCAATCGACTTCCTCAAGGACGTAGAGAGCGATAGGTACTTCAAACTAAAGGGCATTCAGAACATGCTTACCACGGATTTCTTTTCGTGGTACCTAGGGCCAGATGTTGCCGACTCATTGACAGACAAGCTGCAAGTCCTGCTAGATAACCTTAGTTCGATGGACTTTGACGTGACCAGAAAGAGTTCCGAGTCCGTGATAGACCTGTTTAAGGGGCTCTATATGGAGTTCACGCCCGCACCCATGCGCCATGCCTTGGGCGAGTACTACACTCCGGACTGGCTAGCTGCGCATGCGATCGACATGGCGGGATGGGACATGTACGACTCTCTTCTCGATCCCACATGCGGTAGTGGTACGTTCCTGCTTGAAGCCGTGAAAAGGCGGCTTGAGGCGGCACATCCACGTAATACGGCCAAGGAGATACTCGAGGGACTGTACGGCTTTGACCTCAATCCGCTTGCCGTATTGACCGCACGTGCGTCTCTTGTGGTGTTCTTGGCCGGTCATTTCTCTGAGTCCGAAAAGACCCTCCTGCCCGTGTTCCTGGCAGATGCTATAAACACGGCCGATCCCGTTGATGGTGTCTTTACGCACAGCATCTTGACGGAGAAGGGCGAGAAGACGTTCGCCATTCCCTACGAGATGGCGATATCCCCAGACTTTTACGACGTCATGGACCATCTGCGCGTTTGCGTGGACTCGAATGTCGAGGCCAACGACATCGGCTTGGCACTTGAGGCGATGTCGGTAGCCGTAAGGTTCCTGGATGCTGACATGAAGAGCGTCCTCGCAAGAACGATAACCGATCTCGTTGAGCTCCACAGGAATCACTGGAACGGCATCTGGTGCTTCATCCTCTTCGACAGGATCAAGGCAGGTTGCGTGCATGATGTCGACTACGTCGTGGGCAACCCCCCTTGGGTCAAGTGGAGCGACCTTCCGCGCCCGTATGCCGAGTTCGTCAAGCCGCTCTGCGAGCGGATGGACATATTCAGCGAAGACAACTGGGTTGGCGGCATCCAATCCGATATTTCCACCGTCGTCACGTACCATGCCTTGGAGAGGTTCGTGCGTCCGGGCGGAACACTTGCATTCCTCATAACGGGAACGGTCTTCAAGAACGAGTCCAGTCAAGGCTTCAGGCGCTGGACGCTTCACCACGACGACGGCACAACAGAGAGCATGAGTGTCGAGCTCGTTGAGGACTACAAGGCAATCCGCCCATTCGAGGGTGTGGCCAACTGGCCATCGCTCCTCGTCATCAGGCGCAATGGCGAGAGAACGGCGTATCCTGTCGTATATCGCGAGTATCGCAAACCAAAGGGGAAGCCAACGGGAAACGAGCTTCTTTCCATTCCTGCGCAGAAACAGGCCATGCCTGTTCCCGGCACTATCGACGGCCCATGGCTCGTGGGGTCAAGCGAGCAATTACCTGTCTGGTCGCAGATCATGGACGCTGCTTCGTCCGTAAAGGACTACTCTGCGCGGAAGGGTGTCACCACGGATGCGAATGGCATCTACTTTGTCAGCGCACATGCGTCGAGCGTGCCTGGCCTAGTGAGGATATCGAATGATCCAAGCAATGGAAGGCGGTCCCTGCCTCGCATAATTGCCGACGTCGAGAGCACCCACGTCTACCCGTTGCTTCGTGGACGCGAAGTGTCGAGGTTCAGCGCGTCGCCCTCTCTTGGAAGCTGTGTCGTCGTGCCTCAGACTGGCATGTTCGGAGATGAGCGACTTCCCGCGACATCGCCACGGCTCTTTCGGTTCCTCGCCCGCTTCAAAGACACACTTGAGACAAGGTCGAGCTACCGTCGCTTCCAGCGAGGCAAGCCATTCTGGTCCATTTGGACCGTTGGCGCGTATACGTTTGCTCCGTATAAGGTGGTCTGGAAGGAGATGTCGGGCTCCAACTTCGTTGCCGCCTATGTTGGTTCCGAAAGAATGCCCGATGGGACAGAGAGGACGGTCGTTCCTGACCACAAGGTTTATTTCATCCCGGTGCAGACCGAGTCCGAGGCTGCCTATCTCACCGCATTCCTCAACTCGTCATCGGTGTCGGGGGCAATCGGAGCATACGCATCAGCGCTGAGTCTCGGAACGAGCGTTGTCGATTACTTCAAGATTCCAAAGTTTGAAGCCGGCGACGCTCGAATGGCTGAGCTTAGCGAGATGGGAAAGCGTTTTAGCAATGGTGTCGAGCCGACGGCTAGTGACGAGCGTAGGCTGGACGAACTGGTTGCCTGTATCGTATGCGGAAGCTGACTGTGGATACGCAGGTAAGGCAGCGGGTTTAGATTGACGGCATGATTTTAGAAAGGGCTTCAATTGGTATATGCGGGACGGGTGGATTCAAAGAAAATCGAAAAAGCAGCCGTCCTCGCGGTAAAGAACCTTATCCAGCCATGCGAGTGCATAGACGATAAGCTCGATGACGATGATAAGAATATCCTCGTAGACGGCTCTCTTGAGCTGTACAAATCATCTGAATTGACTATCCAGAACTTCATCGGCAAGGTTGATGTTCAGATCAAAGGAACGACCCGCAAGCTGACGTTGAATAAGCGTGGTTACGTGAAATACCAGGTTGAGGTTGAAAACCTCAGACGCTATCTCGACGTATTTCATGGTGTTCTGTTTTTCTGCGTGTCCGTTGGTGCGCCGCAAGGTTATATCGTCGGGAAAGATGTGTACTGCGTGCAGCTTCTGCCATATGACATCACCCAAATTCTTGCGGATACGAGGGAGGGCCAGAAGAAGGTATCAGTTCCGTTCAAGCCGTTCCCGACGGAACCGAAGGAGATTATACGTCTTGTAATGGCATTCAGGGCGGAGCGGGAGAAGCAGCTAAAGGCCAAGGTTTCAGGCTATGGATATCTAGACAAGATCTTCAAGCTACCACCCAACATAAGGTCGTTCAATTTCTCTATGCAGCTGTTCCCTGGTGAGCCCGTCACCACGCTGGGCGGGTTCCGAGAGGGCCCGTATATTTATGGCGAGGACCAAGAGGGGCATCTCACAGTATTCGGAAAAATGGGCGATGTATCGGCATTCGCCATGGGCGTGGAAGCAGAAGTCGGTTCAGGCGACTTCTCGTTTAGGACGACCGTATTTGCCGGCCAGTCCGACGAGGGCGAGTTTCTGGAATTCGAAGGCGTCCGCATGCTGCTTGCGAAGTGCAAGTCGAGGATTGACTATACCGTGTCTGGCAGTATGCGCACGCGTTACGCCACCGTACGTTTCATGCATGAGTTCTCAAGGACGGGCATCATGAGTTTGAATGGCGATAACGTTGTCTTGGCGGACGTTGGCAGCATTGATGATGCTCAGTGCATGCGCCTAGAAGAATTGCTGGAAGCGTACAGTCGGTTAGTCGACACACTGGACGCCCTTCACATACACGCCGACTGGGATCCGGCGACTTTAAGCGAAAAGGAGCTTGACGACTTCAGCTTCATGCGGCGTCTACTTGTAGAGAAGAAGGCCCTGATAGGCCAAAAGCTTGAATCTCCGCTTATTCATTTCGACATACAGGATGCGTACGTCTTCGCGCTTGCACATGAACACGAAGATGGATCCTATGAGTTCAAGGACCTTTTCTCAGGGGATTTGTTTTTCGTGTTCGGCGGTCCAGACGAAGCGACCGGGGAGACAAAGTTCGTGTCAGACCCCGTTCCACCGATAGTGGCGCTTGGCGAAGAGGGCTATAGAAGGATAGTTAACCTAGTTCCAGAGGAAGTTGAGCGGGCGTTCGAAAGATTCCCGATTACTGCGAGCAGCCAGAATCCGCTCAACCAGAAGCTTCTCGAAATGCTCTCCGCATATGACAAGGGCTGCTTGCAGCAGGAAGAGGTCTTGGCGACCGCAGCTATACTGGCTAGGAAACTATACGAAGCCGACCGCGCTTCGGAGACTCATTACCTCAACCTTATGCAAACGATCAAGCGCAAGCGCGATTTGACCGTCGAAGAGAAGAAGCGGCTCCAAGACATTGCCATCGACAGCAGTCAGTCATATGTCAAAGCGGCAGCGTATGCCCTGCTTGGTAATCTAGATATGGCATTCAACTGTCTCGATCGCTGCACGAACGATGAGCGGAAACAGATTGAAGACTATCCGATTGCTGTCTTCTTTAAATAAGAAGAACGGGCGACCGTAACATCGGTGAGAGCGAATCCAAACCGAAGAGCGCGCGTCGTTGAATTTAGTCTGCCGCAGCCCATGCGCACAGGCTCACAAGTTCTTCGAATCACTCGAGCCCGAGCTCGATTGTGGGTGCGCGAACCTGCCCTCCATCACCATTGGTTTTCGTCGTGGCGAAATCTGCAGCCTTTCCTGTGGTGACATTGACTTCGATCGCCGCGTTGCCGACATTCGCCATTCTTACGATAATCTGGGCAACCTCAATGACAGAAAGGCGAAGGCTGGCACCCGCCCTTTCGTTCTCAGACAAAGACCATCTAAGTGCTCAAGGCATACAAGGAAGCATAGTTCAAGCGTTACGCCCGCACCAACCAGTGGTCCAAGCCGGAGGAGGGCTACATTGGGCAGACCAACGACAGCCCCGTCATCTCGGGCGACTGTAGCACTCGCATTCTGCCAACGAATCTCAGTCGTTGGTGGACCGAGGGTCGTGGCGAATATGGATTCGATAGGCTGCCCTTCACGAGGTTCGCCATGCTTATCTGATATTGCTCGCAATTCAGGGTGTGCACCCCGAGGCGATGCAGGAATTAGCGGGCCAGTACAGCTTCCAGATCTCCATGGATATTTACACTTATGTTGATATGGACTCGAAGTGCGAGGTCGTCGCATCCGTTGCTGAGGTGTTCCGATATGCACGTTACAACTGCTGGGCTGTGACCTAATTCCACTGCTCAGAATCTAGCACGTAACCGCCGGGCATGGTTTGTCCAAGGTTTGTCCATGGAGAACCCCACTTGCCTGACCCTGGCAGAATTCAGGACTTCTGCCAGCTGTTTTGTAAGCGGTAAAATGTATCCCAGTTTTAGGACTCCGCTGATGGGGTTGACAACCAAAGAGAATATATTGCCATTGGGCGGGGATTAGATTACATTTTGGATTGCAAGTGACCGGACACACTTGATGTTTTCGTATTTCATCCTCGCACTTTGACCAGGATTCAAACTGACCGTTTGGTATCGTACGTAATAATCTGGTATATCGAGTATATTTCACACACGGAGTAGGTCACAGGTTCAATCCCTGTAACGCCCACCATCAAAACACCAGCTCAGAGTTAGCTTTCTGAGCTGGTTTTCTTTTTCCTGGCCAGTTTACTTTGCGTTACTAGTACGTAGTAAGTACGTAGTGGGCGAGCCAGGGATAGGCGATTCGCTTTCTTGCATGTAGAAGGTTTGGCGTGGAAGTCAGTTGCGCTATACTACGTGTTCACGGGCCTGTAGCTCAATGGTGGAGCAGGGGACTCATAATCCTTTGGTTGTCGGTTCGAGTCCGGCCGGGCCCACCACGAAGAATTGCATCGGGTCAGTCGTTTTCGGCTGGCCCGTTTTAGTGTGTGAGGGTTTCTATTCTCCGATGATTATTCAGCTTGAGCATATATCCAAGTCGTTCGGCGCGCGTACGCTTTTTTCCGACGTCACGTTCAAACTCGAGGCATTTGATAGGCTTGCGCTCGTTGGTCCTAACGGCGCGGGCAAGACGACGATGCTCAATATCATCACCGGCAACGAAGAGCCTGATGAGGGCCGTGTTCTGTTTGCAAAGGGTGCATCGGTTGGCTACTTGGAGCAGGAAGCCATCGAGATGGGCGATCGCCCGCTGTTCGACGAGGTATTTTCCAGCCAGCAGGAGATTTTGCAGGCTGAAGAGCGTCTGCGCGCTTTGGAGGCCGAGCTGGGCGACAACCCCACCGAAAAGCAGCTTGCCGCCGCGGGTCGTGCGCGTGATGCGTATGAAGCCATGGGTGGCTACCTGCTTGAATCGAAGGTGCGCAGCGTCCTGTTCGGCCTGGGCTTCGGCGAAGAGGACATGAAGAAGCGCACGGTGGATTACTCCGGTGGCTGGCAGATGCGCATCGCCCTTGCGAAGCTGCTCGTGCGCAACCCCGACGTGCTCATGCTCGACGAGCCCACTAATCACCTCGATCTCGAGAGCGTGACTTGGCTAGAAGGCTTTTTGCGTGGCTATAGCGGCACGGTTATCGTGGTCAGCCACGACCGTGCGTTCATGGACAACATGGTCGATCGCGTTGCCGAAATCGACAATGGCACGGTTAACTTCTACAAGGGCAACTACTCGGCTTACCTGAAGCAGCGTGAAGAGCGTATCGAGCTCCTTCGTCAGCAGGCGGAGCGTCAGCAGGCGGAAATAGCCCATATGGAAGCGTTCATCGAGCGCTTCCGCTACAAGGCCACCAAGGCCAAGCAGGTGCAGGACAGGGTTCGCAAGCTCGAGAAGATCGAGCGCATCGTCGTTCCCGAAGAGCGCAAGACCGTGCATTTCAACTTCATCCAGCCGCCGCGAACCGGCGATATGGTCGTCGACCTTTCGGGCGTTTCGAAGGCGTTTGGCGAACATGTGGTGTACGAAAAGCTCGACTTGTCTATTTATCGAGGTCAGAAGATTGCGCTCGTTGGCCCTAACGGCGCTGGCAAGTCGACGCTCCTCAAGATGATTGCCGGCGTGCTTCAGCCCGATGCTGGTTCCATTCGCTATGGCGCCCACGTCGATAAGACGTATTACGCACAGCACCAGCTTGAAGAACTGCACGAGGGGAATACCGTGTTCGAAGAGCTCGATCGCGTTGCCCCCGGTTGGACGATTTCCCAAGTGCGTACGCTTCTTGGTGCGTTTCTGTTCCAGGGCGACGCCGTCGAAAAGCGCGTGGGCGTTCTTTCGGGTGGCGAGAAGAGCCGTTTGGCGCTGGCCAAGATGCTCGTTTCGCCTAAGCCGTTGTTGTGTCTCGACGAGCCTACCAACCATCTCGACATCCAAAGTGCCGATGTTCTGGAGCAGGCCCTTGCGGCGTTCGAAGGTACGATTCTGCTTATCACGCACGATAGGCATCTTATTCGAGGCGTGGCTAATCGCATTATCGAAATCACGCCTGGCAATGTGACCGTCTACGATGGCGATTACGACTACTACCTGTTCAAGAGCGGGCAGGAGGATTCGGCATCCATTACGGGCGGTCGCGAGAACGGCGCATCCGTGTCGAAGTCGGGCCTTTCGAGCAGTCATGCCGCGTCGAAGGCGCAGGAAACCAAGAAGAGCGGCGCTTCGAATGTGACGGTGAATCGCCATCCGCGAGGCGAGCGCCCCGACAAGGCGTCTTCGGCATCGCTCACTGCGCCTAAGGGGAGCGCTCCCAAGTCGAAGGAGCAGAAGCGTCGCGAGGCCGAGGCTCGCAACAGGGCGTATGCCGCGTTGAAGAACCATCGCAAGCGCATTGCCCAGCTCGACAAGCAGATGGAAGCCGACAATAAGAGGCTCGCGGAGATTCTGGAGCTTTTGGCCGATCCTGATTTCTACACGAACGAAGATGCCTCGAGCGATGTGATTGCCGAGCATGCGAAGCTCAAGAAGCGCCTTGCTGCGGCTGAAGAGGAATGGTTCGTCTTGAACGAGGAACTTGAAGCCGAAATGGCACGTCAGAGGGATGCGGCGGAGTAGTTCGCCGCGCCGATGGCCGATACGTCCCGCGTATTCGGGTGAAATCGCGGGATTATATTTCGGAATGAGCCCCTGCGGTATACTAGGACAACTATGAGTACAGACATCATTGCATATTACGCCTGTTCGATTCTGGCTTTCGTGCCGGCAATCGTCCTGCATGAGGTTTCGCACGGTTTCGCCGCGTACAAGCTCGGCGATCCTACGGCGAAAAACGCGGGTCGTCTTTCCATGAACCCGCTTCGCCATGTCGACCCGTTCGGCACGGTGCTTCTGCCTGCGATTCTCATGCTGGCGAATGCTCCCATTTTCGGTTACGCGAAGCCCGTTCCGTACAACCCGCGCTACTTCAAGGACAAGCGCAAGGGCGATTTGATCGTGGGTTTGGCTGGTCCCGCCGCCAACCTGGTTATGGCGCTTCTGGGCGCATTGGTTGCCTGGCTTCTGTATCCGCTGGCAACGACGAGCATCGCGAACGGCAACGAATTCTTCGCTTACTTTTACTTAATGTTCCTGCCGTACTTTACGCTCATCAACTTGTACCTCATGTTTTTCAACATCTTGCCTATTCCTCCGTTGGATGGCTCGAGCATTTTCGCGTTCATTCTGCCGGAGAAATACCTGCGTCAGTACTATGCGGTGCAGCAGTATGCCATGCCCGTATTGCTGATTCTGCTTTTCGTCGTCCCGTACTTCAGCCCCATTAATCCCATTTCGGTGTACATGGACGCGACCGCGGGCAATGTTGCCAATTTGATTTTCCCGTTCCGTATTTCGTAGCGATAAGTAAGGATAGAGGCATGTCGGAAGAACTTTGCGTAGACAATCAGGACAGCAGCACGTTCGTTGAGCCCAGCGAGCGCATCATTCTCACGGGCGACCGTCCCACCGGCCGCTTGCATGTGGGCCACTACGTGGGCTCGCTGCGTGAGCGCGTGCGTCTTCAGAATTCGGGCGAGTTCGATCGCATCTTCATCATGATTGCCGACGCCCAGGCGCTCACCGACAATGCCGACAACCCCGAAAAGGTTCGCCAGAACATCATCGAGGTCGCGCTCGACTACCTGTCTTGCGGTATCGACCCTGCTAAGACCACGATTTTCATTCAGTCTCAGATTCCCGAGCTCTTCGAGCTCACCGCGTACTACATGAACCTCGTAACCGTGGCGCGCGTCCAGCGCAATCCCACGGTGAAGAGCGAAATTCAGATGCGCGGGTTCAATGCCGATATCCCGGTAGGGTTCTTCACGTATCCCATCAGCCAGGCTTCCGACATCACCGCGTTCAAGGCTACGACGGTTCCCGTAGGCGAGGACCAGCTTCCCATGCTCGAGCAGACGCGCGAAATCGTGCGTTCGTTCAATCGCACGTACGCGCCCGTGCTCATCGAGCCCGAAGCCCTCATTCCACAGGGCGAGGCCGCCAAGCGCCTGCCCGGTATCGATGGCAAGGCCAAGATGAGCAAGTCGCTGGGCAATGGCATTTACCTGTCCGATACGCCCGAGGAAGTGGCCAAGAAAGTCAAGAGCATGTATACCGACCCCGGTCACCTGCAGGTAAGCGACCCGGGCAAGATCGAGGGCAATGCGGTGTTCACGTATCTCGATGCGTTTAGCAAGCCCGAGCATTTCGCCGAGTTCTGGCCGGAATACGCTAACCTCGACGAGCTGAAGGCCCATTACCAGCGTGGAGGCCTGGGCGATGTGAAGTGCAAGAAGTTCCTCAATCGCGTTCTCGAGGATACGCTTGCTCCCATCCGCGAACGCCGTCATGCGCTCGAGATGGATATCCCCGCGGTATACGACATCCTTTCCGCTGGTTGCGAAGTTGCACGCGAAGCCGCCGCAAACACGCTGTCCGAAGTGAAGGATGCCATGCGCATCAATTACTTCCGCGATGTCGCCCTTATGGAAGAGCAGGCGCTCCGCTACCGCCGCGTGGATGAGTAGCCGCTGCTAGATGTCGTATCGCGTACGCACAGAAAGCTTCGAAGGCCCCTTCGACCTGCTTCTTTACCTAGTAAGCCGGCAAAGGGTCGATATCGGCGCGATTTCCATCACCGAAATCGCCGACCAGTATCTCGAGGAAGTCTCCCATATGGAGAACGTCGACTTGGATGTCGCGAGCGACTTTCTGCTCGTGGCATCCACGTTGCTCGAGATCAAGGCCGCCGCGCTTCTACCGAAGCCCAAGGACAACCTCGTGGAAGAGTACGAGGAAATCGGCCCGATGGAAGCGCGTGACATGCTCGTCAAGCGACTTCTGGCGTATACCCAGTTCAAGAATGCGGCAGCGGAGCTTTCCGCGCGATACGATTCCGAGCTCCGCCTGCATCGCAGGAGCGCAGGGCCCGACGAGAGCCTTCTCACGCTCATGCCCGATTATCTCGAGGATGTCACGCTCGATTCGCTTGCGTACCTTTGCGCTCAGGTCATGGGACATCGCGATCCGTTCTTGCTGGAAAGCGAGCATATCGCGGCGAAGCCCATTCCCGTGGAGGTTCACGTGCGCGCCATCCATACGCGCATCCGCAATCAGAAGCACGCCCGTTTCAGCGAGCTTCTTTCCAATCGCGCCAGCAAGCCTGTTATCGTCGTAACGTTCCTTGCCATCCTCGAGCTGTATAAGCGCGGCATGGTAACGGTGCGTCAATCCGAGGCATTTGGCGATATCGACATCGATTTCATCGAAGGTTCGGGCGAGCTGTTCCTCGAAGGCGAGGGTGCCCTAACCAGCGTTGTTCAGGAGGCATAGACATGTTTGAGGGATTGAGCGAAGCCCAGCTCACCAGCGCTATTCAGGCGATGCTGTTCGTGACCGATGGCCCCGTTTCAACTATCACCATGGCCGATATGCTTCAGGTCGAGCCGTCTGCCGTGGAAAGCGCTTGCGTCGAACTACGCGCGCGTTTGCTCGAAGACGAAGAGGGGATTCAGCTTACGGAGGTTGCTGGTGGGTGGCGCTTGTGCACCCATCCCGTTTTCCACGAGCTGCTTGAGGCGTACGTGCTTTCCTGGGACACGCGCAAGCTCTCGCAGGCGGCGTTAGAGGTGCTTGCCGTCGTAGCGTATTCCCAGCCCGTCACGCGTACGGGCGTTGCCGACGTGCGTGGCGTCAACTCCGATAGCTCCCTCAACTCGCTCATCGAAAAGGGCCTGGTGAAAGAGGTCGGAACATCCGATGCGCCCGGCAATCCGATGCTCTATGGCACCACGCAGGCGTTCCTTGAGAAGTTCGGCCTGCGTTCGTTGAAGGATCTTCCCGATATCACGGAATTCGCTCCCGATGACGAGACGCGCGAGTTCATCCGCACGCGCCTTTCCGCTACGCGTGGTTATATTCCCCCGGTTCGTGAGGATGCTGCCTCGGAAGATGCGACCCAACAGGAAGCGCCCGAGCGCAGCGAGTCGGGTCGTCAGGAAAGCATGGACGATGCGATGCGCCAGATGATGGCGGGGGCGTTAGCCGATGCCGCGGGTGCCGTCGAGAAGATTGATTTTGACGATTTGGAATTCGAGGAGTAAGCGTGTCTGATATTCGCGATATCGGTTGGGAAGAGCGCATCGAGGACCATGCGTTTCCCATGCGACTGCAGAAGTTCCTCGCACGTGCCGGCGTGGCAAGTCGTCGTGGTTCCGAAAGCCTCATTACGGCAGGGCGCGTTGAGGTGAACGGCGTCGTCGTAACCGAGCTGGGCAGCAAAGTCGATCCGCTTGAAGATGAGGTCGCCGTCGATGGGGCAGTGGTGACCTGGGGTTCTTCCCATGTGGTTCTGGCATTGAACAAGCCTTCCGGCATCATCACCACCATGAAGGATTATCGTGGGCGTCGTTGCGTGGCCGACATCATGCCGTGCGACGAGTATCCCGGCCTGTATCCCATCGGGCGCTTGGATATGGACACCACGGGGCTCTTGCTCTTCACCACCGATGGCGAGCTGGGGAACAACCTGCTCCATCCCAGCCACCATGTGACCAAGGTGTACCATGCCACGGTCTCCGGCGTCATGACCGAGGAAGAGGCTCAGCAGCTGCGCGATGGCATCATGCTCGAAGATGGCATGACGGCGCCTGCCGAAATCGAGGTCATTTCCAAATCCAAGAAGCGCTGCGTCGTTTCGCTTGCCATTCACGAGGGGCGAAAGCATCAGGTCAAGCGCATGTGCAAGGCGGTGGGACACCCTGTCGAGCATCTCGATCGCGTTTCCTTTGGCCCCATTGAAACGGGTTCCCTGCCTCAGGGGGTATGGCGAAAGCTCGACGATGAAGAGACCGCGGCTTTATATCGCGCCGCTGGTCTTGCGTGATACTATTACGTCCTGAAATTTCATACCTGTCGTGAATGCGGGGTTGCCGGTGGATACCAGCAGATACAAGAACATTGCCGTTGTGGGCTTGGGTTTGATTGGCGCGTCTATTGCCGCGCGAATTCGTCAGTTCGACGAGAGCATCGGCGTGTTCGGCGTCGATACCGATGAGATCACGCTCGTCACGGCCGTGCAGAAGGGGTGGGTCACCGGCGCGTCTCTTCCCGATGGCGAAGCGTTCGAGGCCTTTGTTCGCAACGAATGTGACCTGGTCATTCTGGCGATTCCCGCCACGGTCGCCCGCTCGTATTTCGACCGCCTCGTTTCCTGGGGCTACACGGGCATCATCACCGACACCGCCTCTACCAAGGCGCGCATCTGTGCCGATGCCATCGAGGCCCTGCCCGACATCAGCCGTTTCATTCCCGGCCACCCCATGGCCGGATCCGAAGTGAATGGCATCGAAGGGGCGCGCGTCGACCTGTTCGAAGGTGCGCACTGGATTGTCTGTCCCGATGAGGATACTCCCGCCGACGATTATCTTGCTCTTCACGAGCTTCTTACGGGCATGGGCGCCCGCGTCATCTCGCTTCCGCGCGAAGATCACGACCGCGCCATCGCCATCGTTAGCCATGTGCCCCATTTTGTGGCATCTTCCCTGGTAGAGCTTGCCGCGAATCACGCCGACGATCAGAAGGCGCTGTTCCGCCTGTGCGCCGGTGGCTTCAAGGATTCCACGCGCATTGCCGCTGGTTCCCCCGAGCTGTGGAGCGGCATTGCCTTCGATAACAAGAAGGCCCTGCACGACGGCTTGGTGGAGATGAGCGAGATCATCGGCCGCTTTATCGCCGCGCTCGAGCACGACGACCGCATGGAGCTCACGGCCCTGCTCGATCATTCCGCGAAAATCCGCAGGTCGATTCCCAAAAAGTGGCTTCCCGACAGCGAGAACCTGCTGGAGGTTCGCATCCCCATGGAAAATCGCAAGGGCATGGTGGCCGAAGTTACCACCATCGCCAGCAAGGTCGGATGCAACATTCAGTCAATCGAAATCGACCATCTAACGTCAAGCGCCGCGGTTCTTGATATGATACTTACCGACGAGGGGGATATCGGTCGCCTTTCCATCGAGCTGCTCAATGCCGGCTTCCGCGTATCCTTGCTTCCTTTGAGCGTGAAGGAGTAACTCATGAGCGATCAAACTACCGTCATCAATCCGCTGCCTGCACCGCTGAATGGCAGCACCACGGTTCCCGGCGACAAGTCAATTTCCCATCGAGCCGTTCTCTTCTCCGCAATGGCCGAAGGCACCTCGCGCGTGTCTGGCGTGCTCGATTCGGGCGATGTTCGTTCCTCCATTCGCGCTGTTCAGGCTCTTGGCGCAACGGTTGCCCTCGAAAAGCAGATCGACGGTAGCCTTTCCGGTGGCATTACGGGCTGGGGCGCCGAAGGCCCCAAGCAGCCCAGCGGCCCCATCGACTGCGGCAACTCCGGTACCACGGTGCGCCTGCTCATGGGCGTACTTGCGCCGTGGGATATCGAAGTCGAGCTTACGGGCGACGAGTCTCTTTGCCGCCGTCCCATGCGTCGCATCACCGCACCGCTCATGAAGATGGGTGCCCAGTTCTCGCCAGCTGGCAGGGAAACGCTGCCCATCACCATTCACGGATCGCGCAGCCTGCGCGCTATCGAATACGATGCGCCCATGGCATCCGCCCAGCTGAAGACCGCCGTTCTTCTTGCCGGCCTGGGAGCTACGGGCAAGACGATTCTGAACGAGCCCGCTATCTCGCGTAATCACACCGAGCTCATGCTGCCCGAATACGGCGCCGTTACCACCGCTGCCGAGCGCGTGGCCACGGTGAAGGGGCCCTGCACGCTTCGTGCATGCGAAGTGAACGTTCCAGGCGATCCCTCTTCTGCAGCGTTCCTCGTGTGCGCCGCGCTTTTGAAGCCCGGCAGCGAAGTGCAGATTGAGAACGTCAGCCTGAACGCCGGTCGCATTGGCTTCACGCGCACGCTCGAGCGCATGGGCGCCAACGTGTCCATCGAGGGGCTCGGTGCCGCGGGCAAAGAGCCATACGGCATTATTTCCGCACGTTACACGCATGACCTCGTGGGCTGCGAGATTCCCGCCGACAAGATTGCCTCGGTAATCGACGAGATTCCCGTTCTGGCTCTTGTTGCGGCGCATGCGCGCGGCATTACCGTGTTCCGCCAGGTGGGCGAGCTTCGCGTGAAAGAGGCGAATCGCCTGAAGGCGACCATCGACGGCCTTTCCCAGCTTGGCGTCGACGCCTGGGTGGAGGGCGACGACCTCTACATCGAGGGCCAGCCCGACCTGAAGACCCCCGAGGGTCTCGTGTTCAATTCCCATAAAGACCATCGCATGGCCATGACTTGGTCGCTTGTTGGCCTTTGCGGCGACAAGCCGGTCACCATCGTTGATTTCGACTCAATCAAGATCAGCTTCCCCACGTTCCTGGGAAGCCTGGAGGCGCTTGCCCGATGATTATTGCCATAGACGGCCCCTCTGGCGCCGGTAAATCTACCGTTTCCAAGGCAGTTGCCCGGAAGCTTGGATATTCGTGTCTCGATACGGGGGCGATGTATCGCTCCATAGCCTGGTATGCGCTGCGTGAGGGCGCGGAGCTTTCCGATGCCGACGCATTGGGCGAGATTGCGCGTTCGAAGGAAATCTCCTTTGGCATCACGCCCGGCGACCCTTTGCCCAGCGAGGTGTTCATCGACGGCATCAACGTCACGCGCGATATCCGCACGGCGCGTATCGATAAATCCGTCAGCGCGGTAGCGGCTCATGCTTGCGTGCGCGAAGCCCTGGTCATGCAGCAGCGTCGCATTGGCGCTTCGGGTAATTTCGTCGTCGAGGGCCGCGATATCGGAACTGCGGTGTTTCCCGAGGCCGACGTTAAGGTGTTCCTTACCGCAAGTGACGAGCAGCGTGCGCTACGCAGGTTGCGCCAGAACAAGTCGCGCGGAATCGGCTCAACCGACTACGACGAAGTGCTTGCCGACATTAAAAAGCGCGATAGCATCGATTCCTCTCGTGAGGCATCGCCGCTGAAGCCCGCTTCCGATGCGGTGCTCATCGATTCCAGTTCTCTTCCCATCAACGACGTCGTTTCCACGATTTGCGAAATGGCGCACAGCAAGGCGGTTTGCTAATGAAGTTGTTCCTTACGCTCGAGGAAATGTGGGATCGTCCCCTTGGCGGGGAGAATACCGAACGTGAGATTCCCCATTGGTGCGGCAATATCTGCTATGTCATCGTGGGCCTGGTGCTGAAGGTTGCCTTCCGCTTCAAGGTGCATGGCAGGGAAAACCTGCGTGAGGCACGTGGCAAGCAGGGCCTGTGCCTTTGCTCTACGCATACGTCGTTCCTCGATGTGGCGTTTCTGTACGTGGCCGTGCGTCCCAGTCAGTGGGTGCGCTTCATGGCGCGTGACAACCTGTTCACGGGGTCCCAGGTAGGAGCTCAGATTATCGCCCGCGTGGGCGCTTTCCCCGTAACCAGGGATTCTGCCGACCGAACGAGCGTCAAGCGCGCTACGCGCATGCTTCGCAACAAGGAAGTCGTCGGCATTTTCCCCGAGGGAACGCGCCGCGGCAAGAGCGAGAACACGCCGTCGCTGCATGCCGGCGCGGCTCTCATCGCGCGCATGGGGAAGGCTCCCTTGGTGCCCACGGCCGTGCGCAATGTCGAGAACATCAAGCGCAAGGGAGAGCTCATTCGCTTCCCGCGCGTGCATGTTCTCTTTGGCGAGCCCATCGACGTGAAGGCGTTCGACTTCCTTCCCAAGGAAGACAGGCTCGAAGGTGCCGTCTGGTACGTCATGCGCGAAAGCTTCGCGCTCCAGCATGACGTTCCCGCCGAGGAAATCGATATGGTGGAGCTCTTTCCCGAGACGAAGGATTACAGTCAGGTGTTCGCAGAGCATCCTGTTCGGGGGTAAGCATGGAAGTCATCACCGCATCATGTGCCGGCGCCTGCTATGGCGTGAAGCGTGCATTGCGCCTTGCCGAGCGCGCTTCCGAGTCGGGTCGTTCAACGCAGACGCTCGGTCCTCTCATTCATAATCCCCAGGTCGTCGACCGTTTGGCCGACGCTGGCGTGGGGGTTGCCCATAGTCCAGCTGAAATCGTCAGCGACTGCGTCATCATTCGCAGCCATGGCGTCACGCCTCAGGTGCGTTCCGAGATCGAGGAGCGCGGTGTCGAGATTATCGATGCCACGTGTCCTCACGTGCTTCGCGCGCAGCGTGCCGCCAAGGAGCTTGCCGAAGAGGGCCGCACCGTAGTGGTGGTGGGCGAGAAGAGCCATCCCGAAGTGGAAGGTCTGCGCGCCTGGGCGGAAAGCGCTGGCGACCGCGTCGTGGTGGCTTGCGATGCAAGCGAGCTTCCCGCTGATTTAGAGGGCCCCATCGGCGTCGTGGTGCAAACCACGCAGCGACGCGCCATGCTCGACGACGTGCTCGCCGAGCTCGATGCGCGCAGCCTGGAATACGTTCTCGAAGATACGATCTGCAATGCCACGAGCACGCGTCAGAGCGCGGCCGAGGAACTTGCGGCAAATGTCGATGCGATGGTTGTTATTGGCGGACACAACTCGTCGAACACCACGCGCCTCTACGAAATATGCTCGGCCATTGCGCCGCGTACGTTCCACATCGAAACCGTTGACGAGCTTAACCGCGACGATTTCGCGGGTTGCGAACGTGTTGGCGTAACCGCGGGCGCCTCTACGCCCGACGATATCATTCAGGACGTGGTACACGTTCTTTCGGAAGGATTCGATGCGTAACTCGAATACGACACCTATTGCTTGGATCAAGGACGTCGCTCCCGGGTCGCCGGCCGATGACGCTGGGTTCACGCCTGGTTGTGGCATTCTTGCCGTCGATGGCTTTCCCATTCGCGACGCCATCGATTGGCGCTGGTATACCGACGACTACGAGATCGAGCTTACGTATATCGATACCGACGGCGACCAGGGCACGGTCGTACTGGAGCGCGACGAGGGCGAATCGTGGGGTTTCGACTTCACCAAGGCCATCTTCGACGATCTGATGCTGTGCCGCAATGCCTGCAAGTTCTGCTTCATGCGCCAGCTGCCCGAGGATGCACGCGATACGCTCACGCTGCGCGACGACGACTATCGTCTTAGCTTCCTGCAGGGCACGTTCGTCACGTTCACCAATGTGAAGCCCGAAGACGAAGAGCGCATTATCGAGCAGTACATTTCGCCGCTCAGGTTCTCGCTCCATGCGATCACTCCCGAAGTGCGCCTGGATGTGATTGGCCGCCACGCTCAACGCGGCATCGACGTAGCCGAGCACCTTCTTGAGGCGGGAATTCAGCTGCATGCCCAGATCGTGCTCATGCCTGACGTGAACGATGGGGAAGAGCTTCGCAAGACGCTCGAATGGGCGTATGCGCACCCTGGCATTCTTTCCGTGGGCATCGTGCCCCTTGGGTTTACCAAGCATCAGACTTCGTTCGAGTTCAGTTTCAACGATGCCGCCATGGCGCAGAACGTCATCGATTGCATCGAGCCGTTTCAGCTTCGCGCGATGGAAGAGCGCTCCGATGCCTGGGTGTTTTGCTCCGACGAGTTCTACCGCAACGCCCATCGCGACGATTTGCTCGACCATCTGCCGCCGGCGGAGTTCTATGGCGAGTTCGATTTGTTCGAAGACGGCATCGGCATCGTCCGGTCGTTCGTGGACGATTGGCTTGCGTGCGAGGATGCTCAGCGCGAGTGCGCCGAGGCCATACGTGCATCGGGTAAGAAGGTGCTGTTCGTATGCGGATGCGCCCAGCGTGAATTCTTTACGCCCCTTATCGAGCGCAGCCCTCTGAAGGGACTGCTCGAGCCCTTGTACGTGAAGAATGAGTACTTTGGCGGCAACGTGGATGTCACGGGGCTCCTCTGCGGGTGCGATATCGCGCCGGCGCTGGAGCGCGCTTCGGCGTCGGGCGACTACGCGTTCGCGGCGTTGCCCAAGGTGATACTGAACGCCGACAGCGTTACGCTTGATGATATGACCGTGGGCGATATGGAGGGCTCGTCGGGCCTGCATATCCATGTGGTATCCTGCGTAGCATCGGAATTTCTTCCCCAAATCGCTTCAGCCTGCCGCAAGCTGGCGTAGGGATTAGGGGTTTCTCGCAAACGCTTCCAAGCGAAAGGCGGAATAATGGCAAAACATCTGGTGGCCGTAGTTGGCCGTCCGAATGTGGGCAAATCCACGTTCGTGAATCGCATTGCCCAGGCAGATGACGCAATCGTCCATTCCATGCGTGGCGTCACGCGCGATCGTTCGTATCACGAGGCCGATTGGAATGGCGAAAGCTTCACGCTCATCGATACCGGCGGTATCGAAATGGGCGACGAAGACGCATTTCAGACTTCTATCCGCAATCAGGCTTTCACCGCCGCGAACGAGTGCGACGTCATCTTGTTCGTGGTCGATGGAAAGACGGGCATCAACGCCGACGACGAGGAAGTCGCGCGTAGCCTGCGCAAGGCCAACGTGCCCGTGCTTCTCGTCGTGAACAAAATCGACGACCCGGGCAACCTCGACGCAATCTACGAGTTCTACAATCTGGGTCTGGGCGATCCCTGGCCCGTATCGGCGCTGCATGGCACCGGCACCGGCGATCTGCTCGATGAAACCGTGAAGCTCCTTCGCGAGGCTCCCGAGCGCTTCGACCCCAATGCCGAAGAGGCCATCAACGTGGCCATCATTGGCCGCCCTAACGCGGGCAAGTCGTCCATCACCAACATGCTCTCCCAGAACGATCGCTCCATCGTCAGCGACGTCGCGGGCACCACGCGCGATGCTATCGATACGCTCGTGCATCATGAGGGCAAGGCCTATCGCCTCGTCGATACGGCTGGTCTGCGCCGCAAGAGCCAGATCGACGAAGATGTCGAGTACTATGGCTTCGTGCGCTCCATGCGCGCCATCGATCGCGCCGAGGTCGTGCTCCTCATGGTCGACGGCACCCTGGGCCTCACCGACCAGGATCAGCGCATCGCCGGCTTTGCCGCCGAACGTGGCTGCGCCATGGTCATCGTCCTGAACAAGTGGGATATCGTGGAGGGTTCCGAAGCGAAGGAGCGCGTGCGCGATCAGGTGGCCGAACGCCTCCAGTTCGTCTCGTATGCTCCCGTCATCGCCGTTTCCGCGCTTACGGGCAAGAACACGCATCGCATCTGGGAAATGATCGATAAGGCGTACGCTGGCTATAACGCGCGCGTGTCCACGAGCGCCCTCAATAACTGGCTTGCCGAAATCCGCGACTTCGGTCATAGCATCTCGCAGGGCAAGAAGCTCCTGAAGCTTAAGTACGCTACGCAGACGGCAACGTGCCCTCCGCAGATTACGTTCTTCGCCAACCATCCCGAAATCGTCACCGACAATTACGAGCGTTACCTCGAGAATCGCCTCCGTCGCTCGTTCGATTTCACTGGCACCCCTGTACGCATCAAGTTCAAACGGAAGGATTAACCCTTGCAGTCGCCACTCGTACTTATTGTCGTATTGGCCGTTTCCTTTCTGCTCGGGTCGCTTCCCAGCGGTGTCATCATCGGCAAATGCATTTACCACGTCGATATTCGCGAAGTAGGTTCGGGCAATATCGGCACCACGAACGCCATCCGCGCGTTCGGTAAGAAGGGCGGATACCTCGTCTTCGTGATGGACTTTGGAAAAGGCCTGCTTGCGGGCTTGTTTGCAATGGTCGTCACGTCGTTGTTCGCAACGAGCGAAGGCATGTTCACCACCGGCGACGCCATGGCGATGGCCCTCGTGGGCGGATGTCTCGGCCATGTGTTCTCGCCGTGGCTTGGCTTCCATGGCGGCAAGGGCATTGCCGTTTCCGTTGGTGCGCTCTTTTTCGTGTTTGGCCCCGTGCCCGCGCTCATCGAGTTGGCCGCGTTCATCCTCGTGGTCGTGTTCACGAAGTACATCTCAGCGGGTTCCATTACCGCTGCGGTTATCTGCCCGTTCATGTCTTTTTACGTGTTCTGGGGCGATTGGTTCGCTGCCATCGCTTGTGCGCTCGTGGGCATTCTCGTCGTGTGGGCGCATCGCCAGAACATTTCCCGTTTGCGTGAAGGTACCGAAAACCGCATAGGCAGCAAGAAGGGGGAGTAAGCTCGTTATGAAAATCGGCGTTATAGGTGCAGGTTCCTGGGGCACTGCCATTGCCCAGATGCTCGGCCAGAACGGCCAGAACGTCAATATCTGGGCGCGTAGACCCGAGGTCGTTTCCTCCATCAACTGCGATCATGTGAACCCCCGGTATTTCAGCGATATCGAGCTCTCGCGCAATATCGTTGCCACCGTTGGGTATCGCGATTGCCTGTACAACGCCGATGCCGTGGCCATCGTCACGCCTTCCAAGCTCCTGCGTGGCGTCGCCCGCGCGCTTGCCCCCATTGCGAGCGATACGCTTCCCATCGTTATCTGCAGCAAGGGCGTCGAGGCCGAAAGCGGTCTGCTCCCGGTGCAGATTTTCGAGCAGGAAATGGGCAATTCCGAACGTTTCGCCGTTCTCTCTGGTCCCAATCATGCCGAAGAGGTCATTCGCGGCATGCCTTCCGCCACCGTTATCGCATCTAAGTCGGAAGAGGTGGCCAAATTCCTGCAGGGTGCGTTTGCGAACGACATGTTCCGCACGTACACCTGCACCGACGTGGTGGGCGTGGAAATCTGCGCCGCCGCCAAGAACGTCATCGCGCTTGCCGTGGGCATGTCCTTCGGCCTGGGCTATGGCGATAACACGGCTTCCTTGCTCATGACGCGCGGCTTGGCCGAGATGAGCCGCCTCGTGAACGCTCTCGGCGGCGAAGCCATCACCTGCATGGGCCTGGCTGGCACGGGCGACCTCATTGCCACGTGCACGTCTCAGCATTCGCGCAACCGTCGATTCGGCGAAATGGTCGCACGCGGTGGCACGCTCGAGCAGTTCACCAACGAAACGCACATGGTCGTCGAAGGCGCCTACGCGTGCCAGACGCTTCTGCCCCTCGCCAAGAAGGCTGGCGTCGACCTTCCCATCACCGAAGCGGTGCGCCAGGTTATCTGGGATGGTGCCGACCCGCGTGTCGTGGGTGCGTCGCTGAAGGATCGCCCCCTCAAGCAAGAGTTCTACGGCCTGGGCTAACGACTCATGCCGCGCGATACGTATTTCGCATACAACACGCCCATTGGGCATATCACGCTTGCGTCTGACGGCAACGCCATCACGCGGCTGGCCTTCGGCGTGGTTTCGCTCGATGGGGAAGAGGCCCCCACGGCGCTTACCAACAAAGCCGCGAATGAACTGCAGGAATACTTTGCCGGGAAAAGGCGCGTGTTCACGGTGCCCTTGTGCGCTCAGGGGAGCGAGTTCCGCGAATCGGTGTGGCATGCCATTTCGATGATTCCCTACGGGCAAACGCGCTCGTATTCCGACGTTGCCGCTTCCGCTGGCAGGCCGGGAGCCCATCGCGCGTGCGGCATGGCTGCGAACGCCAACCCAATCCCCGTGCTCATCCCATGTCATCGCGTCATCGGATCGAACGGAAAGCTCGTTGGTTACGCCGGCGGGCTCGCTATCAAGGAATTCCTGCTCAATTTAGAACAAGAATACGCCTAGTCGATTCCTGGGCGTTACAATCGGGGAACTTGGAATTAGCCATTCGTGCCAGTTGAAAGGTCTAGCATGTTCGAATCGGTTCGCGTATCGCCTTCAATTCTCTCATCCGATTTCATGAACCTACAATCGGAAATCGATTCAATCGAGGCAGGCGGCGCGGATTGGGTCCACGTCGACGTGATGGACGGGCACTTCGTCCCGAACCTCACCATTGGCGTTCCCGTTGCGCAGCAGCTCGCGCGCATCACCGATATGCCCCTCGACGTTCACCTGATGATTTCGAACCCGCTCATCCAGCTTCCCTGGTTCCTCCAGGGCAAGCCAGAAATCGTGACCGTGCATTGGGAGTCGTTCGACACCGAGCATCCTAACGACGATGCTCGTGCGGCTGCGCAGCTCATTCACGATGCTGGCTCGAAAGCCGGTATCGCGCTCAAGCCCGATACCGATATCTCGGTACTTGCCGAAACCATCGACCTTTGGGATATGGTGCTGGTCATGAGCGTATTCCCGGGCTTTTCCGGTCAATCGTTCATTCCCGAAACCCCCGATCGCATTCGTCAGCTCGTCGCAATCGCGAACGAGGCTGGAGCAAGCCCCCTTATCCAGGTAGACGGGGGCATTAACCCCACCACCGCTGCGCTCGTGGCGGCTGCCGGCGCCGATGTCCTCGTTGCGGGCAATGGCGTCTTTAAGGCGCCCGACCGAGCGGCGGCAATTTCCGATATTCGCACTGCGGCTACGAACGCACGTTAGGAGCAACAATGGATCGCGTGTACATGGATTGGGCTGCAACCGCTCCTCTCTGCGTCGAAGCGCAGAAGGCCATGGAGCCGTATATGCTTGGTGGCCCGGGCAATATCGCAGTTGGCGCAAACGCCAATTCGCTTCATTCCGAGGGAAGGGCCGCGTTCGCTGCGCTCGAGGAATCTCGTGACATCGTTGCACGCTGCATTGGCGCCCGCCCCGACGAAATCACGTTCATGAGCGGCGCTACGGAATCCGACAACCTCGCGCTCATGGGAATCGCACACAAGAAGTATTCCCAGTACAAGCAAGAGGGCCGCACGGGAGTGCGCGGTCACGTCGTCGTTTCCGCCATCGAGCACGATGCCGTGCATCAAACGGCCCATATGCTCGAGCGCATTGGCATCGACGTGTCGTACCTGAAGCCTGATGCCAATGGTTTCATTTCCGTCGATGACCTGAAGGCGAACCTTCGCCCTGATACGTTCCTCGTGTCGGTTATGCTTGCCAACAACGAAATCGGTTCCATCCAGCCCATCGCAGAGCTCGCGGAAGTCGCGCACAATTGCGGCGCGCTCTTCCATACCGATGCCACGCAGGCGCTTGGCAAGATGCCCGTTTCGGTTAGGGAACTGGGCGTCGATGCGATGAGCTTCTCGTCGCATAAGGTATGCGGCCCCAAGGGCGTGGGCGCGCTGTACCTGAAGCATGGCGTGCCGTGCCAGCCCATTCTCTTTGGCGGTGGCCAGGAGTCGGGTCTTCGCAGCGGCACGCAAAATGTCGCCGGCGTGGTGGGATTCGCGGCGGCCATGAAGGCGTTTTGCTCCGACGCTCAGAAGATCAATGACGAAGTGGCTCGCCAGCGCGGGCTGCGCGATATGCTCTATCGTGGGCTTATGGAGTATCCCCAGGTGGTGCAAACGGTTCAGTGCCGTGAGGGAGATACGCGCTTCCTGCCCAACATCGCTAACGTGTGCGTGCGCGGCTTCGAGAGCGAAACGCTCATCCTCCGCTTCGACCGCGAGGGCGTCTCGCTTTCGGGTGGTTCCGCGTGCAGCTCGCATTCGCTCGAACCCAGTCGCGTCTTGAAGACGATTGGCATCGAACGCGACCTGGCCCTGGGCAGCCTTCGCTTCAGCATTGGCGCTTTCACGACCACCGAAGACGTGCAGCGCGCCCTTGCGACCTTTGACCGTGTGGTGAATTGGAATAAGCGTTAGAATATTGCGTGCATTAGGGGGTTGATGCTAATGGTCGAAAGAAGCCATAGTCGAGACAACGCACCCTGCGATCTGGCGCCCGTCCACGCCGAGACGCTTAGGGCTCCCGAGTCTGCCACGTTTACGGTGGGGCAGATAGAGCATGCGCTCCTCGCCATGTTTCCGCGTAGCCAAGCTGAATCCTGGGACAAGATGGGGCTGCTTGTAGGCGATCCGTCAGCGCAGGTCACACGTGTGGCAATTGCGCTCGATCCCACGATTTCCGCCGTGCGCGAAGCGCAGGTGAATGGATGCCAGCTGCTCCTCACGCATCACCCCGTTTTCATAGATCCGCCCGAATCGTTCACCTCGGCTTCCTCCGGCGCCATGTCGCCTGGGTCCGTTGTGTTCGAAGCCGCCCGATGCGGCGTGGCGCTCATGAACTTCCACACCGCCCTCGACGTGAATCCGCGTGTTCCCGAACTTCTGTCCTCCATGCTCGGCCTCTCGTTCGGCGGCATCGTCGACGTTGTGTATCCAGAGCTGAAACGCGGATACGGCCATCTGTGCGCTCCCGATGAATCGGGCATGACGCTTCGCACGCTCGCCGCGCGCTGCGTATCCGTGTTCGGGCGCATCCCACGTGTATGGGGCGATTTCGACAAGCCGGTTCAATCGGTGGTCACCTGCACGGGTTCGCAGGGAGTTTTGGCCCCGTTATGTGTTGAACGTGGCTACGATGTGCTCATTTGCGGCGAGATACGCTATCATGACGCTCTTCCCGCTGCCGAAGCGGGGTTGGGAATCATCGAGCTTGGGCATGACGTGAGCGAATTGCCGCTCTGCCTCGTGCTCGCCGATGCCCTCGAGGAAATCGGCATGGCCCGCGAAGCCATGCACATTATCGACCAGAACAACAATTGGCTAACACCCGAAGCGGTGAGAAAGTAGGAAGCATGCAGGCAACAGCTGAACAGATTCAAGCACTCGAATCCCTGCAGGATATCGATCGCCGCCGTCTGCGCGCCCGTCTCGAAATCGAATCGCTTCCTCATGGGAAGAAAATCGTCGAGATTCGCCATAAGCGCACCCAGGCCGATGCCAAGCGCGCTCAGGTGGAAGCCATTCTCGCCAAGGCCGAAGAGCAGATGAACCGCTATTCCGAAGAGGATGAGCAGCTGGAAGGCAAGCAGAGGGAAACGCAGGCCAAGATCAACGAGGTGCAGGGCGACTACCGCAGCGTCACCTCGCTTACGCGCGACCTCGACGGCATGCGCAAGCGCCGCGAGACGCTCGAGTTCGAAATGGGAAAACTCGACAAGAAGATCGAGGAAATTCGTGCCGTCGCCGAGCAGGCTGGCAAGGTCGTCGCCACGCTTTCCTCGCAGGAAACGAAGCTCACCGAGCAGTTCCGCGCGGAAACCGCTCGCCTTCAGAATGAAATCGCCCAGGCCGATTCCGAGCGTGCCTCTCAGGTGAAGCTCGTGAATGCCAAGCTCCTGGCCACGTACGAAGCGGCACTCGAGCGCTGCGGGGGCGTTGCGCTCGCCAAGCTCGACGACACGCGTTGCTCCGCTTGCCGTAACGTCATCGAAGCCAACAGGCTCCTGCAGATCAAGCGCGATGCGCCCATCTCGCAGTGCCCCCATTGCCGTCGTCTGCTTCTCATCGACTAGTGACTGCCGGCGTACTCTACATAGACGGCGCCTCTCACGGCAACCCTGGCCCTTCGGCCTGCGCATACGCCCTGCTTTCCGAATCGGGTAGCAGGGTTTCGCATGGTGCCTGGTACTTGGGCGACGCCACGAACAACATCGCCGCGTACATGGCGCTCATCTGGGGCATGCAGAACGCCCTGGAAAGCGGCATCACCGCGGTGAACGTGCGTTGCGACAGCCAGCTCGTCGCCTTGCAGATGGGCGGTGCGCTGAAGGTGAAAACCGCCGATTTGGTGCCGCTTTATCGCAAGGCGTCGCATCTTGCTTCCCAGTTCGACACGTTTTCCATCACGCGCATCAGGCGCGTCGAGAACCATACGCTGAACGAGCTCGCAGGCGAAGCGCTTGATACGCGTTCGCATAGCGGCACGTATACCGTGCCGCTCGATGCTGGGCAGGATACGCTGTTCCAGGTGCGCGATGAATCTGAACGCTCCACCGAAACGGTGTTCGATTCCGACGCTTCGTACCTGTATAAGGGCGGGTATTACGAGCTCACGATAAAGAGTCGCTTCGAGCAGGTCACGCCTACGGGCGAACCCGTTGCCTGGAGCGTCGAGGCGCGCGTTTCCGCCGATACGCTCGATGCGCAGGGGCGCGTCTATTCGCTGGGCACCATTCGCCAGATGCTCGCAGACGTTATCGATGGGCTCGACGGAGCCGATCTTTCGCGCCAGGAACCCTTCGATGCTCTTCCGGCTACGATGGAACATTTGGCTCGCGTGATATTCTGGCGCCTCGACCCTGCGCTTCCGGATCGCGTTCAGCTTGATGAGGTCGGTATATGGTCTTCGGCTATAGGAGCCAAAATCGTATATCGCCCCTAGTGGGCAATGGCTATACTTGCCAACTATGGTTACTAAAGAGACATTCAAGAGCGCATTCAAGGCGGCCTTGCCCGTTATGGCCGGGTATGTTGGCATTGGCGTGCCGTGCGGCATCATGGAAAGCTCGGTGGGCCTCAATGCCCTCATGGCGTTCATCGTGAGCATCACGTTCTATTCGGGTGCGGGCCAGTTCATGGTTTCCAGCATGTGGCTTGCGGGCAATCCCATCTCCGCCATCGTGGCATCCGTTTCCTTCGTGAACACGAGGCAGATGCTCTACTCCACGGCGTTCGCGCCGTATTTCTCGGGCGTACGCAAATGGCTCACGTTCCTCTTTTCGGCTACGGTTACCGACGAGAGCTTCGGAGTGAACATGGGGCTGTTCAGGCAGGGTGTCTGGCGTCCCGCGCAGGCCACGCTCGTCAACTTCCTCTGCATGTTCACGTGGGCCATTTCCAATGCGGTGGGCGTCCTCATCGGCGATGCGCTTTCCATTCCCACGGCTATCGCGTCGTTCGCCATGACGTCAATTTTCATTTGCCTGCTCGTAACGCAGAAATTCGACCGTACGAACGTCGTCGTGGTGGTAACCGCGTTTGCAGGCGTGTTCTTCTTCAAGCTAATCGGCCTTGCCGGAGCCGCGATTCTTCTTGGTGCTTGCCTGGGCGTTGTCTGCGGCATGCTGTTCCGTAGGTTCGGGGGTCATCGTGAGCTGGTCTGATTTCTTCTTCATTTACGGTCTGTGCCTCGTTGCGATCCTGCTGTGCCGCTGCGTTCCCATCTTCGCCTTGAAGGGCCGCGATCTGCCGCGTAACGTGCAGACGGCGCTGTTCCTCATTCCGCCTGCCGCGTTTGCAGCCCTCGTGGCGAACGACCTGCTGTCTCCTACGATGTTCGATGGGGGAGTCTGGCAAGGCGCTCTGCCCCTGCTTAGCGCCGCGGTTGTCGTGGTGGTTGCGTGGAAAACCCGCTCGTTGATATGGTGTGCCCTCGCTGGCGTTGCCGTATATGCGATACTTACTCTGCTGTAAGCAGCGTGTGTGGTGCCGCTAGTTTCAAACCGTTGGGGCGGTCGAAGCGCTGGGAGATAAGTCCAGCTCCCAAAACCTTCATAACCATAAACTGCTTCTTGCAGAACTACGGTCTGGGCGTTATACTTTTCAATCGCGTCTTTACCGGACATTCAGTTTTGAATTGCAAAAATAGAAGGACAATGAACAATGGATATCATTCGCGCTATTGAACAGCAGCAAATCAAGCAGGATCTTCCTGAGTTTCATGTGGGCGATACCGTAAAGGTGCACTATCGCATTACCGAGGGTAACCGCGAGCGTATCCAGGTTTTCCAGGGCGACGTTATCCGTCGTCATGGTGCAAGCAGCCGCGAGACCTTCACGGTCCGCAAGATTAGCTTCTCCATCGGTGTCGAGCGTACGTTCCCCGTGCACTCTCCCAAGATCGACAAGATCGAGGTTGTGCGTCATGGCGATGTTCGTCGCGCCAAGCTGTACTACCTGCGTGACAAGGTTGGCAAAGCTGCCAAGATCAAGGAAAAGGCATTCTAGGCTTACAGCCATCGGAATGATACAAAGGGGCCTGCTTGCAGGCCCCTTCTTTTATGTAAGGGTGCATTGATGAAGCATTATTTCCATACCGCACAGGATATCGTCGAGCGTCTTCGCGTTGCCGACGCATCGGAGCTCGCCACGCTCGAGCGTTCGCTTGCCGCCGATGGGCGCAAAACCGTGCAACGTGCTCTGGCGAGCGCGCGTCGTCGTATTGAAGCCGAACGTGCGGAACGGGAACGCGTCGAGGACATGTACGCCTTTCAGAGCGAGCTTGCGTCTGGTGGGGTGCTCGTAGGCCTCGACGAGGTTGGGCGAGGCCCCCTTGCGGGTCCGCTCACCGTTGGGGCGGTCGTGCTTCCGCCCGAGCCAATCATCTACGGGCTGAATGATTCCAAGCAGCTTACGCCGCAGCGCCGCGAGGAACTTGCGGCCCAGATTAAGGACCAGGCCATTGCTTGGTCCATCCAGCATATCCAACCGCGTGATATCGACGAGAATGGCATGACCGCTTCGTTGCGTGCTGCGTTTTCCGCCGCCGTACGCGCGGTCGAGGGCGCTGGCGTAGCGGTTGACGTGGTGCTTCTAGATGGCAATGCGCTGCATTTGGACGAGCGTGAAGTGAACGTGGTGAAGGGCGATGCCCGTTGCGCGAGCATTTCGGCTGCGTCGATCATCGCCAAGGTCGAACGTGATGCGCTCATGGTGGAGTACGCGAAGGAGTTTCCCGAGTACGGCTTCGATGGCAATAAGGGCTACGGCTCGGCGAATCATATCGAGGCAATCAAGCGTTTCGGCCTTACGCCCATCCATCGCGCCTCGTTCTGCACGTCGTTTGTGCAGGACTCGCTCTTCTAGCGGCTTTTCTGCATTCAATCTGCGACTTCCGTGCGACTCTGATGCGACTAATGTCGCATCGATTCGTTAGAGCCTATCCGTAAGGTTGACCCCAATAGAAAGGGGGTCCTATGGACAGGACGAATAGCGTCAGCCATGTGTATGGCGGAACCGAATCGAGTGCAGATGCCGAGCGCACATCGGGGCATAACTTCGAGCTGGGGAAGAAAGGCGAGGACGCCGCCGCGGCGTATCTTGAGCATCGCGGGTGCAGGGTAATCGAACGCAATTGGCGATGTCCCGCAGGTGAGGCCGATATTATCGCCCTCGACGAAGATGGCTTGCATTTCGTTGAGGTGAAGACGCGCATGAGCGAGCGCAGGGGTTTTCCAGCGGAAGCCGTCGACGAGAAGAAGCGCCAGAAATACGAGCGCATGGCCGAAATCTATATCTGCGATAGCGATATCGAGGACGACCTTGCTATCTATTTCGATATCATCTCGATTCTCGTGGGCGACAATAACCGTGCGTTTCTGCGTTACCATCGGAACGCCTACGGGCGCGATAGCGAGTGATGGCATGGCGCGGAAACAATGCACGGTGCAAAGCGCCACTATCGTTGGCGTGAAGGCAGTGCCCGTATCGGTTGAAGTGGCCATAACCAGCGGCATTCCCGGGTTTTCCATCGTTGGCATGCCTGATGCGGCCATTCAAGAAGCACGTGAACGCATTCGCTCGGCCATCAAGGCCTGCGGTTTCACGATGCCACGCGAAAAGGTCGTGGTGAACTTGGCGCCCGGATCGCTTCGGAAAACGGGGTCGGGGTTCGATTTGCCCATTGCCGTGGCGTTGCTGGCCGCAACGGGGCAGATACGTGCGGCCCCATTCGAGCGTGCGCTCATCGTGGGCGAGTTGTCGCTTGAGGGCGGGATTCGTGCCGTCCCGGGCCTGCTCGCGTATCTTCTATGCGCGCGTGAGATGAATCTCGAGCTTCTTTGCGCCGCTTCCGACGAAGCTGTTTTCCCCGAGAACTCCTGCGATGGGGTAGTGGTGGCGAAGCATCTTACGTCGTTTGCCACGGGTGAATTCGAGCATCCTTCGCGCACGCTTGGGGCGCCTGCGGGCAATTTGCCCGATTATGCCGACATCGGTGGTCATGTGCTCGAGAAACGCGCCATGCAAATCGCCGCGACGGGCAATCATGGCGTGTTGCTCATGGGGCCGCCCGGCTCGGGAAAGACGATGCTCGCATCGCGTCTGCCCAGCATTTTGCCGCCACTCAGCGAGCGTGAAATCATGGAGACCGCTTGCGTGCACTCCGTTGCGGGCGAAGACGTCTCTTCGATCTTGCGTGGCGTGCGCCCCTTTCGCGCGCCGCATCATTCCGCTACCATGGCTGGCTTGGTTGGGGGTGGAAAGCCCGTTAGGCCCGGAGAGCTCACGCTGGCTCATAATGGCGTTCTGTTTCTGGATGAGCTGGGGGAATTCTCTGGTCATGTATTGCAGTCGATTCGCCAGCCGCTCGAGTCGGGCGTTATCACCATCACGCGCGCAAATGGCAACGTCGATCTGCCTGCAAAGTTCATGCTCGTTGCGGCAAGCAATCCGTGCCCCTGCGGGTACTACGGCGACGAGAAGGTTGAATGCACATGCTCGCCGTCGCGCGTGAGCGACTACCAGAATCGAATAGGCGGTCCGCTTATCGATCGTATCGACATCTGTCTCGATGTATGGCGTAGCGAGTTCGACGACGTCGTGTCATCGGGGTCGAACCTCGATTCGAATACATTGCGCGAGGGCGTCGAAGCTGGTCGCGCATTTGCCTTCGAGCGGTGGAAGCGAAGCGACACGCCCATCATCCTCTCCACCCACGACATGATGCGCGTTTGCATGATGAATGGGGAAGCCGAGCGCTTCTTCAAGGGCATGGCCGAGGCGCATGTGCTTTCGGGGCGTGGCATTATGCGCGTGCTCTCCGTTGCGCGCACGATTGCCGATATCGAACAGAGCGAGCGTGTGACCTGCGATCACATTGCCGAATCGTTCAGCTTGCGCGTTCGTGCGCAGATAGGGGTCGCCGCATGAAAGATACGTTTACCGCCCCTACGCGAGCCGATGCCGTACGTGAGCAAAGGCGTTTGGGGTTCGGTGGCTACAAAGGCCCCAAGCTTGTGGGCGAGCGCACGGTGCTCGCTTCGTGCGATAGTCGCTTTCCTGCGCAACTTCGCTCCATTCCGAATCCGCCGGACGAGCTGTACGTAATTGGCAATGTCGAAGCCCTGTCGGACGGGCTTGCCATTGTGGGAGCGCGGAAGGCCACGCCGTATGGGCTGGCATGCGTCGACCTTTTTGGTGGGCTAGCAGCGCGGGCGGGCGTCACCATCGTGTCGGGTGGCGCATTGGGATGCGACTCGCGAGCCCATGAAGCCGCTTTGCGCGAAGGGGCCCTTACGGTTGCCGTGCTGGGCGGCGGGTGCGATCAAATCTATCCCGCACGCAATTACCGTCTCTTTCAGCGCATCATCGATGCAGGTGGCGCCGTACTATCTGAGCAGCCGTGGGATTTTCCCGCTGTGCCTTATGCGTTTCGCCTGCGCAACAGGCTTATTGCGGGGCTTGCACGCGCGACGCTCATCGTTGAGGCCGGGCTGCCTTCGGGAACGTTTTCCACGGCCGACGAAGCGCTCGGCGCTAATCGCGACGTGCTCGTGGTGCCCGGAGCCATTAGCTCGCCAACTTCGGCGGGGTCCAATCGCCTTCTGTACCAGGGCGCAACTCCCATCGTTGACGCCGAGTCGTTCGAAGACTACCTTGCGTCTTCGTTTGGCGTGCTTCGATATCCCGATTCGCCTGGTCCGTTATCCGCATCGCCCACGCATCGTAAGGCGCGCAGCAGCGATCCCGTATTCGATTCGTTACGTGCCGAGCCCATGCGTATGGATAAGCTTATTCGCGTCATGGCGGGGAAGAGCGGCACTGCATGCGACATGCGAGCACGCGTGCAACGGCGCGTGGCGGAGCTCGAGCGCGACGGGCTGGTGGCGCGCTATCCAGATGGTCGGTATGGCCCCAGTCGCGTAGATGCGCTTTAGCGTGGTGTATTCACTTCACGTAGAGTTTTCATTTGCGAGCGTTCCCGCATGGGGCGGCCGTATAATGTGGCCACTGAATTCAAATACGCGAAAGGTGCGCTATGGGTTACGTGAAGTGGAGTTTCGATACGCTCGATCGCTTTTGCGGGGATGTGTTCTCCGCATTCGGCTTCTCGAAGGAAGACGGCGACATCATCAAGGACGTCCTGCTGACGGCCGACCTGTTCGGCATCGAAAGCCATGGCATGCAGCGCATGGTGCGCTACCACAAGGGCATCGAAAAGGGAACCATCCATCCTCAGGAGAAGCCCGAAGTCGTGTTCGATACGCCCATCTCGGCAGTTATCGATGGTCATAATGGCATGGGCCAGCTCGTTTCCCATTTCGCTATGACCAAGGCCATCGAGAAGGCCAAGCAGTCGGGCGTTGGCATCGTCAGCGTTCGCAATTCGAACCACTACGGCATTGCGGGCTATTACGCGAAGATGGCCGTCGACGAAGGCCTGATGGGCTTCAGCTGCACGAACTCCGAGGCCATCATGGTTCCCACGTTCGCGCGCAAGGCCATGCTCGGCTCGAACCCCATCGCCATCGCCATGCCGGCCGATCCGTATCCGTTCTGGTTCGATAGCTCCACCTCGGTTGTTACGCGCGGCAAGCTGGAAATCTACAACAAGCGCGGCGAGGCCCTTCCCGCAGGTTGGGCGCTCGACGAGAATGGCAACCCCTGCTCGGAAGCTCCTCGCGTGCTGAAGAACATCGTCGAGAAGAATGGTGGCGGCATCATGCCCCTCGGCGGAAACACCGAAAAGCTGGGCAGCCACAAGGGCTACGGCTATGGCATGGTATGCGAACTTTTCAGCTCCATCCTGTCCATGGGCGTTTTCTCCAGCTCCTGCTGCACGTTCGAAGACAAGACGGGCATCTGCCACGGTTTCATGGCCATCAACCCTGCGTACTTTGGCGACCCCGATGCTATTCGCGCGCATCTCTCCGAGTTCATGGAAGAGCTTCGCAACGCTCCGAAGGCAGAAGGCGCCGAGCGCATTTACACGCACGGCGAAAAGGAAGTACTCGCCGAGCAGGAACGCCGCGAAAACGGCATTCCCGTTAACGACGGCACCATGGTGGAAATCGCCAACCTCTGCAATTACCTCGAGCTCGATTTCGCCTCGTATTTCCCTGGCTACGAACTGCCGAAGGACAGCACGTTCTTCTCCGGCAATTACTAAGATCTTCGGCTGAACGGTAGTCGCGTAGATGGCATATAGCGTCAACATCATCGGAGCGGGCCTTGCGGGAAGCGAGGCCGCTCTGTACCTTTCCCACCTGGGCTGCAACGTTACGCTCTTCGAGCAGCGTCCCGTGCGCACCACGCCCGTGCACACGGGCGATGCATGCGCCGAGCTGGTGTGCTCGAATTCGCTCAAGAGCATGAAGCCCGATAGCGCGGCCGGCATGCTGAAGTCCGAGCTCGCATCGCTTGGCTCGTTCGTATACGAAGCCGCGCTTCGGAATAAGGTTGCCGCAGGTGGGGCGCTTGCCGTAAACCGCGAAGACTTTTCGGCCGCGGTAACCGACGCCGTTCGGGGGAACGAGCGCATCACGGTAGTGCGCGGTGAGGTCGTTTCCATCAACGAAGATGGCTCGGTGCTCGTTTCGGGCAGTGAAGAGCCTTTGGGTTGCGGCTCCAATGCCGTCATCCTGGCTTCCGGCCCCCTCACCTCCGATGCGCTTGCCGCCTGGCTGTGCGGCATCACGGGAGAGGATACGCTCGCGTTCTACGATGCCGCCGCTCCCATCGTGCTGGCCGATTCGCTTGATATGAACTGCGTGTTTAGGCAGAGCCGCTACGAAGAGGGCGTGGGTGATTACCTGAACGCTCCGTTTTCGAAGGAGGAATACGAGCGCTTCGCCCACGAACTCGTGAACGCCGAGCGCGTCATTATGCGCGAGTTCGAGTCGCGTGACCTCTTCCAGGCGTGCCAGCCCATCGAGGAAATCGCACGCAAGGGCTTCGACGCGCCTCGTTTCGGCCCGCTGAAGCCCGTCGGGCTCACCGACCCCCGAACGGGCCGTCGCCCCTGGGCGGCGCTTCAGCTTCGCGCCGAAGACGCGCACGGTCAGAGCTTCAACCTCGTGGGTTTTCAGACGAACCTCACGTTTCCCGAACAAAAACGCGTGTTCCGCCTCATCCCTGGCTTGGAGAACGCTGAGTTCGTGCGCTACGGCGTAATGCATCGCAACACGTTCGTCGATGCGCCGCGCATCCTCGATGCGTCCCTGCGCGTTACGTCAAACCCGCTTTCGGTGCCGCTGTTCATGGCGGGCCAGGTTGCGGGCACCGAGGGCTATTGCGAGGCAATCCGCTCGGGTCTGCATGCGGCTCTCTCCGCGTATATGGCGCTCGCGGGCATCCCGTTCGTTCCGATGCCGGGGGATACGGCCTTCGGTGCGCTGCTTGCCTATGCATGCAATCCGGAAACGGCCGATTATCAGCCCATGCACGTGAACTTCGGTATCATGCCGCCGTTCCAGCAGCGCATCAGGAATAAGGGCGAGCGCTATGCGGCCTATGCCGAACGCGGCCGCGGTGCGCTCGTGTCGTATTGCGAGCAGTTACGTGCCGCAGGCGTGCCTTTGCGCGACGCAGTATCGGTAATGCCCGATGAAGAGGCAAACTCGTAAGCTATGGCTTCCACAACGAATTCTCCTGCCGATAGCGCGCGCAAATTGCCTGGCGATTTCGCAGAGCGCTTGGATGCCTATCTTGCATCGCTGCGGGTTGAGCAGAACGTGTCTGCGCACACCATTCGCAACTACCGTATCGACCTCGAGTCGTATGGGCGTTGGGCGGTTCGCGCCAAGGTGAAGCCCTGTGCGGTCACGCATAAGCAATTGCGCCGATACCTGGCCGACATGGATGCTGCTCGCTACGCACGCAGCACGGTGAACAGGCGCCTGAGCAGCCTGCGAGGCTTCTTCCGTTGGATGGTCATCAACGAATACGTCGAGTCGAACCCCGTGGACGTGATTCCCTCGGTTCGCTCCTCGAAACGCCTTCCGCATCGCATTCCCGCAGGTGATATGGCGCGGATCCTTTCCGTGCATGGTTCCATCGACAAGCAGGGCCATACGCGCCATCAAATGCCTTCGCAGCTTCGCGATCAGGCAATCCTAGAATTCCTGTACGCATGCGGCGCGCGTATCTCGGAGGCATCGAACCTGAGGCTCGAAGACATCGACTTCGAACAGGCTCAGGTGCGAATGCTGGGAAAGGGAAGCAAGGAGCGCATCGTGCCCTTGCACGAGCTCTCGCTGACCAGCTTGCGTGCGTACTTGGACTTCGGTCGTCCCGACCTGTTGGGCGACAAGCCCGACCCGGGGTACGTGTTCCTTTCCACACGCGGCAATCGCATGGGCACCGACGCCATGCGCAAGATGTTCGCCAAGACGCTTGTGGATGCTGGCGTCGATGCCCATTACACTCCGCATGACATGCGCCATACGTTCGCAACGGACGTGCTTGAAGGCGGTGCCGACCTCCGCAGCGTGCAGGAGATGCTCGGGCACGCGAGCCTTTCCACGACGCAGATCTACACGCATCTTTCGGTGGGGCGCCTGGCTGAAGTGCATAAGAGCGCTCACCCGCGTGGGTAGTACATGTGTTCGTATTCTAGCGATGCGGTAACAACTCTACCATTGTTTATCTGCGCCTTTACAATGGGCATAGCAAACTGGCTTTTTGTTAGGCGGTCCCATGTCGCAGAATTCCATCGTTATCAAAGGCGCGCGCGAGCATAACCTCAAGAACATCGACGTTACCATCCCGCGCGATAAGCTCGTCGTCATTACCGGTCTTTCCGGTTCGGGAAAAAGCTCCCTTGCATTCGATACCATCTATGCGGAAGGCCAGCGCCGTTACGTGGAAAGTCTTTCCAGCTACGCGCGCATGTTCCTCGGCCAGATGAACAAGCCCGACCTCGATAGCATCGACGGTCTTTCCCCGGCTGTTTCCATCGACCAGAAAACCACCAGCAAGAACCCGCGTTCCACCGTTGGCACGGTCACGGAAATCTACGACTACCTGCGACTTCTGTTCGCGCGCGTGGGCGTGCCCCATTGCCCCGAATGCGGCAGGGAAATCAAGAAGCAAACCACCGACCAGGTAACCGATGAAATCATCGCCCTGGGCGAAGGCATTCGCGCCCTCGTCATGGCCCCCATGGTCATCGGACGCAAAGGCGAATTCACCAAGCTCTTCCAAGACGTTCGCGCCGAGGGCTTTTCGCGCGTTCGCGTCGATGGCGAGGTCATGCGCCTCGATGGGGAAGAGGAAATCAAGCTCGACAAGAAGTTCAAGCACACCATCGAGGTGGTCGTCGACCGCGTGGTGCTGAAGGCGTCCGCTACCTCGCGTATCGCGGAAGCCGTCGAGGTGGCTACGCGCCTGGCAAATGGCCGCGTGATCATTCACGCCATCGATGGTCAGCAGGAAACCGACCATCTTTTCAGCTTGGCTCTGGCGTGTCCCGAACACGGCCACTCCATGGACGAGCTGCAGCCGCGCGATTTCAGCTTCAACGCGCCCTATGGCGCCTGCCCCGATTGCTCCGGCATCGGCAGCAGGGAGGAAATCGACCCCAGCCTCATCATTCCCGATCCATCCCTCACGCTGAACCAAGGCGTTGTTGCGCCTCTTTCCAGCGGAAATTACTATCCGCAGGTGCTTCGCGCCGTCGCCGCCCATCTGGGCTACGATGCCGATACCCCGTGGGAAGACTTCTCGCGCAAGGCGCAGCAGGCGTTCATGGAAGGCCTTCCTGCGAAGGAAAAGGTGCGCGTCGACTATCGCACGGTCGATGGGCGCGAAACGTACTGGTATATAGAATGGGAGGGCATCCGCGCTGCGGTCATGAACCGCTACAAGGAAGCAAGCAGCGACCGCCAGCGCGAAAAGTACGAGCGCTATTTCGCGGTGGTGCCCTGCGCCACATGCGGCGGCAAGCGTCTGAAGCCCGAAATCCTCGCGGTAACCGTAAACGGCAAGAACATCCACGAGGTGTGCGAGCTTTCCGCGCGCGACTCGCTCTCGTTCTTCAACTGCCTGCAGTTCGAGGGCCCCGATGCGCAAATCGCCAACCCCATCGTAAAGGAGATTCGCTCGCGTTTGCAGTTCCTGGTAGACGTGGGCCTCGACTACCTCACGCTCGAACGAGCAACGGCCACGCTTTCCGGCGGCGAAGCGCAGCGCATTCGCCTCGCCACGCAGATTGGCGCGGGCCTCATGGGCGTGCTCTACATTCTCGACGAGCCTTCCATTGGCTTGCACCAGCGCGATAACGAGCGCCTTATTGGCACGCTCGAGCATTTGCGCGATTTGGGGAACACCGTTGTCGTGGTCGAGCACGACGAGGACACCATCCGCCATGCCGACTACGTAATTGACATGGGTCCTGGCGCCGGCGAGCACGGCGGGGAAGTGGTGGCCTGCGGCACGCCCGCCCAGATCGTGCATTGCCCCGATTCCCTTACGGCCGCATACCTCACGGGCAAGCGCGAGATATCCGTTCCCGAAAAGCGCAGGAACCCCCGCCGCGGAAAGATCACCATTTCGGGTTGCCGCGAAAACAACTTGCGTGACCTTACGGTAAGCATTCCCATCGGCACGCTTACCGTCGTTACGGGCGTTTCCGGCTCTGGCAAGAGCTCGCTCATCACCGACACGCTCGCCCCGGCGCTTGCGAATCGCGTGAACCACGCGCATCGCAGCACGGGCGATTACCGCAAGATCACGGGAGTCGACAAGCTCGACAAGATAGTCGACATCGACCAGTCTCCCATCGGGCGCACGCCCCGTTCCAACCCCGCCACTTACGTGGGCCTATGGGACGACATTCGCAAGCTCATGGCCTCCACGCAGGAATCGAAGGCACGCGGCTATTCGCCTGGTCGCTTCAGCTTCAACGTCCCTGGTGGCCGCTGCGAGGCATGCAAGGGCGATGGCCAGGTGAAAATCGAAATGCACTTCCTGCCCGACGTGTACGTGCCGTGCGAGGTCTGCGGTGGCCAGCGCTACAACCGCGAAACGCTGCAGGTGCATTACCGTGGCAAGAACGTTTACGAGCTGCTCGACATGACGGTCGACGAAGCGCTCGAGTTCTTCGAGAACATCCCGCGCATTACCCGCAAGCTGCAAACGCTGCACGACGTTGGATTGGGCTACATTCGCCTTGGCCAGCCCGCCACCACGCTTTCCGGCGGCGAGGTTCAGCGCGTGAAGCTCTCGAGCGAGCTCCAGCGCGTTCAAACGGGCAAGACGTTCTACATTCTCGACGAGCCCACTACCGGCTTGCATTTCGAAGACGTCCGCCAGCTCATCGTGGTGCTCCAGCGCCTCGTCGATGCGGGAAACACGGTGCTCATCGTCGAGCACAATCTCGATGTAATCAAATGCGCCGACCACGTCATCGATTTGGGGCCCGAAGGCGGCGAACGAGGTGGCGGAATCGTATGCGAGGGCACTCCCGAAGACGTCGCTTCGTGTTATGAAAGTCATACCGGTCGTTTTCTCGCCGATATGCTTTCGTAACGGCTATAATCGTGGGCTATGGATCAAAGCTCCCGAGAAAAATTCGCCCTGATAGTGTTCCTTGCGCTGATCGTTGTCGTGATCAGCGGCGGTATTTGGTATATCAACGTAGGCCATAACTGGAACACGGCTGCAACCACTATCGACGACGCAACTGGTTCCATGGAGGGGTATACCGCCATCGTGTTCGATGGCGTCGATATCCCCACCGTGGAAGAGGCGAATGCCACCACCGCGCCCGTAACGCGCAATAGCGTTATCACCAGCTATCGGGAAAAGAACGCCACGGTCGTGAGCCTCGACCTCATCAACACGGCGCTCTACGACGAGGGCATCATCGTGAAGGCAGGCTCGAAGCGCATTGGCGTTCTCTGCGTCGATTCGCTCGAAGACGCAAGCCTGTACCAGAACGCCATCCGCGCGTTCGAACGCCAGGAAGTCGACTTCGTCATCTGCATCACGCCCGATAAGCAGCTTCTTTCCTGCAGTTCCGCGGGCGTGAGCGGTATCGATATCGTCATCTCCACGCAGCACAACACCAGCAACGCGTTTGACGGCACGTTGGGGAGCGCCTATTGCGTCGACTCTCCGTGCGTGGGCAAAATCGGCGTGATTCTCATCTCTCCTAGCAACGTCGTGTCCTCCAAAGTCGTTTCGTAAACGCTTTTGTTTCTGCAACGTTAATAATTCGTTAAATCCTCGTTTCACTCTATCACGCGAAAGTGCCGCCGTATAATTGGCCGAGTTGGCAATCGCACTAAGGAGGTAACCTTGAGTTACACGCAGCAAGTTATCGATATGGTGAAGGCGAAGGACGCCGACCAGCCGGAATTCATCCAGGCTGTCACCGAAGTCCTCACCTCTCTCCAGCCCGTCATCGACGCTCATCCCGAGTATCAGAAGAAGGCTCTGCTCGAGCGCATCGTCGAGCCCGAGCGCGTCGTCATGTTCCGCGTTCCCTGGGAAGACGACGAGGGCAACATCCATGTGAACCGCGGCTTCCGCATCCAGTTCAACAGCGCTCTGGGGCCCTACAAGGGCGGCCTGCGTCTGCATCCCTCGGTTAACCTCTCCATCCTGAAGTTCCTCGGCTTCGAGCAGATCTTCAAGAACAGCCTCACCACGCTGCCCATGGGCGGCGGCAAGGGCGGTTCCGACTTCGACCCGAAGGGCAAGTCCGACCGCGAGGTCATGCGCTTCTGCCAGAGCTTCATGACGGAACTCTGCCGTCACATTGGCCCCGACACCGACGTCCCCGCTGGCGACATCGGCACGGGTGCTCGTGAAATCGGCTACATGTTCGGCCAGTACAAGCGCATCCGCGACGAATGGTCCAGCGTTCTCACCGGCAAGGGCCTTTCCTTCGGCGGTTCCCTGGCTCGCACCGAAGCCACCGGCTATGGCCTGGTGTACTTCGTGCAGGAATTCCTGAACTGCAACGACGACAGCTTCGAGGGCAAGACGGTTACCATCTCCGGTTCCGGCAACGTTGCCATCTACGCTGCCGAAAAGGCTCAGCAGCTGGGCGCCACCGTCGTCACGCTGTCCGACTCCACCGGCTGGATCCACGCTCCCCAGGGCATCGATATCGCTCTGTTGAAGCAGATCAAGGAAGTCGAGCGCGCTCGCATCAGCGAGTACGCCAAGCGCGCCGAGGGCGTGGAGTACCACGAGGGCCGCGGCGTTTGGCAGATCCCCTGCGACATCGCGCTTCCCTGCGCTACGCAGAACGAGCTGTTCATCGAGGATGCCAAGCAGCTCGCCGCTAACGGCTGCAAGGTCGTTGCCGAGGGTGCCAACATGCCCACCACGATGGACGCAACCAACTTCCTCATCGAAAACGGCGTGACCTTCATGCCCGGCAAGGCCGCTAACGCCGGTGGCGTTGCCACCTCCGGCCTGGAGATGAGCCAGAACCACGAGCATCTGTCCTGGACGTTCGAAGAGGTCGACGAGAAGCTGCACGGCATCATGAAGAGCATCTTCCACGCTGCCGACGACGCTGCTCGCGAGTACGGCTTCGAAGGCAACTACGTTGTTGGCGCCAACATCGCCGGCTTCAAGAAGATTGCCGACGCCATGATTGCCCAGGGTCTCGTGTAGTTCCCAGCTATCAGGCAACATCTTCGATGCTTTTAAGCCGCGGGGCCTTTTTGGCTCCGCGGCTTTCGTTATACTTGCCCCATGGATAACGAGCGCATCGAAATCATCAAACGCCAGCTTGACGAAGTACCCACCCTGCCGGGGGTCTACCTATGGAAAGACGAAGATGGCCAGGTCATATATGTGGGCAAGGCAAAGCAGCTTCGCGCGCGCATGCGCCAGTACGTCAATTTCCAAGACGATCGCGCTAAAATCCCGCTGCTCGTCGACCAGATTCGCTCGTTCGAATACATCGTCGTCGACAACGAGTACGAAAGCCTCGTGCTGGAAAAGAACCTCATCGACCAGTATGCGCCGTTCTTCAACGCCGACTTCAAAGACGACAAGAGCTATCCGTTCATCGCGCTCACCAAGGGAGATACGTTTCCCGCCATCAAGTTCACGCGCGAGAAGCATAAGCCGGAAACGCAGTATTTCGGGCCCTATACCGATAGCAAGGCCGCGCGTCGCATGATCGAAATCGCGCGCAAGGTAGTTCCCATCTGCGCAGCTTCGTGCGCGCAATGGCGTGCGATGAGCCGCGAAATCGAAAAGTCAGGTCTTCAAGATTATCTGTCTGAACAGCGCAAGCCTTGCTTCGACTGCCATGTGGGCATTGGGCCGGGCGCGTGCTGCGGCAAGATCACGCCCGAAGCGTATGCGGAAAACGTGCGTCGCGTCGAGCGCTTTCTGCGTGGCAATCATGCGGAGTTCATTTCCGAGCTGAAAGAGGATATGGGGATTGCCGCTTCCGAACTCGATTTCGAGAAGGCGGGGCGCATCAAGGAGCGCATCGAGGTTATCGAGCGCCTTACCGACAAGCAGCATGCCGTTATGGCGCATGACGTCAATGCCGACGTCATCGGCTTCTACCGCGAGGAAACCATCGCGGGCGTCCACGTGCTCATGGTGCGCGAGGGAAGGGTCATCAACGGGAACGAGTTCGTGCTCGACAAGGGCAAGAACGTTCCCGACCAGGATATTCTGCACTTCTTCTTGCTGCGCTACTACAGCGTGACGGAATCCATCCCGCGCGAGGTGATAGTTGCGCAGATGCCCGAAGACCAGCCGACGATGGAAGACTGGCTCACCAACCGTCTTGCCAGCAAGTTCGGCGCGCGCGTTCGATTCGTCGTTCCCGAGCGCGGCGAGAAGCGAGATCTGCTGGAAATGGCGCAGGTCAACGCGAAGCACACGCTCATGCGCTACAAGGTGCGCACGAATTACGAAGACAAGCGCATCAACGAGGCGCTCACGCAGCTCGAAAGCGCGCTCGCGCTCGACGCGCCGCCCATGCGCATCGAATGCTTCGACATCTCAACGCTTCATGGCACGTACACCGTTGCCTCGATGGTGGTATTCACCGACGGAAAGCCCGACAAGAGCCAGTACCGCCGTTTCAAGATTCGCGCCGAACTCGACGAGGCGAACGACTTCGTCTCGATGCAGGAGGTGCTGGGTCGCCGCTATTCGCCCGAGCGCATGGCCGACGAACGCTTCGGACGCAAGCCCGACCTGCTCATTCTCGACGGTGGCAAGCCGCAGCTTTCGGCTGCCATGGAACAGCTGGGCGGCATGGGCGTCGACATCCCCATGGCCGGCCTGGCCAAGCGCGACGAGGAGCTGTTCGTGCCCTGGCAAGACACGGGACCGGTGGTTCTGCCCAGCGGGTCGGCATCGCTGTACCTGGTGAAGCAGGTGCGCGACGAATCGCATCGCTTCGCCATCACGTTCCACCGCGAGCTTCGCGGCAAGGGCATGACCACGAGCATTCTCGACGAAGTGCCCGGCGTTGGCCCCGTGCGCAAGAAGGCGCTGCTGAAGGCCATGGGTGGTTTCCGCAAGCTGCGTGATGCCAGCCTGCAGGACATTTTGGATGCTCATGTTGTGCCGGATGACGTCGCACGCGAGGTGTACGCTGTCTTGCGGCAGTATAATGGCACGCAAGAGAAGAATTCGATTGAAGTCGCTGGTCATTCTTCCGTAGGCGAGGGGGAATAGCATATATGCCTAGCAATGACGCGCAGCAAACGCAAACGCCCAATGCCACGCCCGATTTGGTGGTCATCACCGGCATGAGCGGGGCAGGGCGCACCGAGGCGATGCACACGTTCGAGGACATGAACTACTTCTGCATCGACAACCTTCCTCCCGCGCTTCTCATGTCGCTCGTCACTTCCGACAGCATCCCCAGCCAGGATGGCGCATCGGGGAAGCTCGCCGTGGTGTGCGATGCGCGCAACCGCAACTATTTCCGCGAGCTTACGCGCGAACTGGGCCGTTTGCGCGACGCTGGAATCAATTACTCGATCATCTTCCTCGACGCGTCCGACGAGGCCATTCTCGCGCGCTACAAGGCGTCGCGTCGCCGTCACCCGATGTGCGTCGACAACAAGACCACCATTTCGCAGGGCATCGAAATGGAACGCGAGCTCACGCAGGAACTGCGCGTGAGCGCCGATGCCATCATCGACACGTCGAACTTGCGTCCCATTGCCCTGCGCGAGCGCATTCGCGCGCTGTTCGCGCATGAAACGCCCCGCGAGGGCATGAGCGTCGTCGTGTATTCGTTCGGCTTCAAGCACGGCTCGGCCGCTGATGCCGACATCCTCATCGATGTGCGCTTCTTGCCCAACCCCTATTACGACCCCGAAATGCGCCACCTTACCGGCCTCGACGACAAGGTGCGCACGTTCGTGATGGGGCGTTCCGAAACGAAGGAATTCATGGTGCGCTGGACGGCACTGCTCGACTGCGTCATGCCTGGCTACGTATCGGAAGGCAAGCAGCAGCTCGCCATTGGCGTAGGCTGCACGGGTGGTCAGCATCGCAGCGTCGCCATCGCCGAGGCAACTGGAGCGTACCTGCATAAATGCGGTTATCACGTGCATGTTTCCCACCGCGACCTCTCGCGCGCCGACACGGGCGCGAATGACAAGAGCGGGGAGGGGAAGTAATGGCGAATTCCGCATTCAGGCAAGATCCATCCGCAACCGGCTCGTTCGACAAGATTCGCGGCATTGAACCCGTCGTGGGCAATGCCCAGCCCGCTCACGCCGTGGTCATCGGCGGCGGAACCGGTGCGCCCGTCTCCATTCGCACGCTCGTTTCCATGGGCGTGCGCACGTCTGCCGTTGTGGCCATGGCCGATGATGGCGGTTCCACGGGCGCGTTGCGCGAGGTCGCGAACGTCACGCCTCCGGGCGATATCCGCAAGTGCCTCGTGGCCTTTGCCGAAAACCCGCACGACCCCCTTACACGCGCGTTCAAATATCGTTTCGAACTCGCGAACAACCATGCGCTGGGCAACCTGCTCATCACCGCGCTCGAGGATGCCACGGGTTCATTTCCCGAGGCCATCCACATTTGCGAGGAGCTGCTGCATGCCAAGGGGCATGTGTATCCGTCTACGCTCGACAAGGTCACGCTGTGCGGGCGCACGCTCGATGGGCGCGTTATCGAGGGCCAAGCCAACATCTCGCATTCTCGCACCGCCATCGAAAGCGTGTGGCTGAAGGCGCCCTATACGGGCACGCCGTATCCTGCCGCCATCAAGGCAATCTGCGAAGCCGACCTCATCGTGCTCGGCCCCGGTTCGCTGTTCACGTCCATCATCCCGAACCTGCTCATCCCGGGCGTGCTCGAGGCTATTCGCAGCTCGCGCGCGAAGACGGTGTTCGTGTGCAGCGTGGCCGATTTCCAGGGTGAGACCTGGGGCTTTTCCGCCGAGGAACACGTGCGCGCCCTGCAGGACCACGGCATGGCCGGCCTGCTCGACTACGTGCTGGTGCATACTCCGGTGCAGCTGCGCCCCGGCGGGCACGAGCCCGGCAGCTTCAACCAGGTGGCACGCGAAGATGCGCTCCAGAACGACTTCGACGGCGCGAGCCGCGTGCGCTCCGTGCCCATCACCTACGATGCCGCGTACCGCATTCAGGAAAGCGGCCCCGTGGTGATCGCGCGCGATTTCGTCGACCCGGCGCATCCCACCATTCACAATCCCATTGCTCTACGCGACGCCTTAACGGGGGTGCTCAAGCTTTGTCGTTCACCGCAGATGTAAAGGAAGAACTCTCACGCGTTCCACCGGTTTGCTCCCATTGCGAACGTGCCACGCTCGCGGCGCTCATCCGCATGGAGGGCTCGCTGTTTCTGGCTGGCTCGGGCCGCTTTCGCATCGAAGTCGATACCGATTCGCCTTCCGTGGCGCGCCTTCTCGTGAAGCTATTGCATGAGATCTACGGCCTGAAAACCGATTGGACGGTTCGCAGGAGCGTGCTGCACAAGACGCCGAACTACCTCATCGAAGTACCCATGCAGAAGGGGCTGCCCGAAGCCATGAAGGACATGGGCGTGCTCACGTCGGGCGGCTTCGATCGCGGCGTGTACCCGAAGCTCGTCGAAAAGCGCTGCTGCGCGGCGGCGTATTTGCGTGGGGCGTTTCTGGGTAGCGGGTTCATCGCGAACCCCAAGGGCGACTTTCACTTCGAGATGTCCGTCGAGTCGGAAGACTTGGCAACGGGCCTGGTGGAGCTCATGTCGGAGCGCGACATCTCCGCGAAGATCATGCAGCGCCGCAGCAATTACATCGTGTACATGAAAAGCGGTTCTGCCATTTCGGCGTTTCTGGCCGTCGTCGGCGCGCATCAGAGCGCGCTTGCGATGGAGAACGTGCGCGTCATCAAGAGCGTGCGCAACGACGTGAACCGGCGCGTGAACGCCGAACTCGCCAACCAGCAGAAGGCAACCGAAGCCAGCATGGAGCAGATCATGGCCATTCATGCCGTGGTCGACCATTACGGCCTGGAGAGCCTCCCACCTGCTCTTCAAGAATTCATCAAACTTCGCGTGTCCCACCCGGATGCCACGTTGAAGGAGTTGGGCGAATACGCCGACCCGCCACTGTCCAAATCCGCCGTATACCATCGCGTTCGTCGAATCGAGCAGCTTGCCGCGCAGGTTGAGCGGTAAATGCGTTATAGTATCCACGGCGCGACCTGCGTGTTGTGCCTGAATAGTATCGAGAGATAAGGAGTGCCTAATGGCAACGAGGGTAGCGATCAACGGGTTTGGCCGTATTGGACGCCTGGTCTTCCGTGCGATGGCAAAAGACCCCGCTTTGGAAGTGGTCGCGGTTAACGATCCCGGTTCCGTGGAGGCTATGGTCCACCTTCTGAAGTACGATTCCATTCATGGACGCGATTTCGAATCGGTAGAAGCCACCGAAGATGGTTTCATTGCAGACGGCAAGAGCGTTAAGGTTTTCTCCGACCGCAATCCTTCCAACCTGCCCTGGGGCGAGCTGGACATCGACATCGTCGTTGAGTCAACGGGCGTGTTCCGCGATCGCGCGGGCGCTCAGAAGCACATCGACGCCGGCGCCAAGAAGGTCCTCATCACCGCTCCCGGCAAAGATGAAGACATCACCATCGTCATGGGCGTGAACGACCACCTGTACGACCCCGCCGTTCACAACATCGTCAGCAACGCATCTTGCACCACCAACTGCCTCGCGCCGTTCGCCAAGGTCCTGCTCGACAACTTCGGCATTAAGCGCGGCTACATGAACACCATTCATGCCTACACGAACGACCAGAAGATTCTCGACCTTCCTCATAAGGACCTTCGTCGTGCCCGTGCCGCGGCCATGTCGATCATCCCCACCACCACGGGTGCCGCCCGCGCCGTTTCCCTGGTTCTCCCCGAACTCAAGGGCAAGCTCGACGGCTTCGCAACGCGCGTGCCCATCCCCGACGGCTCCATGGTCGACCTCACCGTCGAACTGGAGAAGACGGTTACGAAGGAAGAAATCAACGCTGCCATGAAGGCTGCCGCCGAAGGCCCGCTGAAGGGCATCCTGGAGTACAGCGAAGAGCCGCTGGTCTCCATCGACATCGTGCACAACAGCCACTCCTCTATCTTCGATAGCGGCCTCACCATGGTCATGGGTGGCGAGAGCAACCTCGTTAAGTGCGTAAGCTGGTACGACAACGAGTGGGGCTACTCCAACCGCGTTAAGGACCTCGCGAAGATCCTGCTCTAAGGTCTTTTGTCATCACGGCCGGAACATGCATGCTTGCGCTGCGGTTCCGGCCTTGTTTTGTTGTAGAAAGGAAATGCAAGCATGGCTGAAGTGAAGTCACTTGAGCAAGCCGACGTCGCCGGCAAGCGCGTTCTGTGCCGCGTCGATTTCAACGTCCCCCTGAACGGTTCCACGGTTGCCGACGACACGCGTATCCGCGCCGCTCTTCCCACGATCGAATATCTGGTGGGGAAGGGCGCCAAGGTAATCCTCATGAGCCACCTGGGCCGCCCCGCGGGCACGGGCTTCGAGGAGAAGTTCTCGCTGGCCCCCGCCGCCGCGCGCCTGGCAGAGCTGGTAGACGCCCCCGTCACCTTCGCCGCCGACACGGTGGGCCCGCATGCCCATGAAGTCGTCGACGCCATGGAAGACGGCCAGATCGTAGTGCTCGAAAACCTTCGTTTCGACAAGCGCGAGAAGAAGAACGACCCCGCCTTCTGCGAGGAGCTCGCCAAGCTGGGCGACCTGTACGTGAACGACGCCTTCGGCACCGCGCATCGCGCCCACGCCTCCACGGCGGGCGTTGCCGCGCTTCTGCCCGCATACGCCGGTTACCTCATGCTTCGCGAGGTTGGCACGCTCTCCAGCATGCTCGACGAGCCCAAGCGCCCGTTCGTGGCCATCCTTGGCGGCTCGAAGGTCTCCGATAAGGTGGGCGTCATCGATGCCCTCATCGGCAAGGCCGACACCATCATCATTGGCGGCGGCATGTGCTTCACGTTCCTGCTCGCACAGGGCAAAGCCGTGGGCACCAGCCTCAAGGAAGTAGACTGGGTCGAGCGCGCGGCTGGCATGATCGAGCATGCCAAGGAAGCCGGCGTGAAGCTCCTTCTGCCGCAGGACGTCGTGGTTGCCGACCGCTTCGCCGAAGATGCGAACACCGCTACGGTTTCCGTCGACGAGATCCCCGAGGACATGATGGGCCTCGACATCGGCCCCGAAACCGAGAAGCTGTATGCCCAGGCCATTGCCGAGGCGGAAACGGTGTTCTGGAACGGTCCCATGGGCGTGTTCGAGATGGCCGCGTTCGAGCACGGCACCAAGGCGGTTGCCCTGGCCGTTGCCGAAAACGAGCAGGCCGACACCATCATCGGTGGCGGCGACAGCGTTGCCGCAGTGAATAAGTTCGACCTTGGAAGCAAGATGACGTTCATCTCCACCGGTGGCGGCGCTTCCATGGAACTGGTGCAGGGTCTGGCCCTGCCCGGCGTTGAGGCTCTTAAGGAGGCTTAATCATGCGCAAGCCCATGATGGCTGGAAACTGGAAGATGAATAAGACCTGGGCCGAGTCCACCGTGCTCGCCCAGGGTATTTCCAATCGCTACGACGTCCATTGGGAAGATGTCGACGTCGTGCTCTGCCCGCCGGCCTGCAATCTGAAGGCCGTGCACACCGTGCTGGAGTTCGACCGCCGCGACATCCACGTCGGCGCGCAGAACTGCCATTGGGAAGAGGGTGGCGCCTTCACGGGCGAGCTCGCCATTCCCATGCTCGAAGACATTGGCGTCGATCATTGCATCGTAGGCCATTCCGAGCGCCGCGAATACTTCGCCGAAACCGACGAAATGGTTAACCGCAAGGTAATCGCCCTGCTCAAGCATGGCCTCACGCCCATCGTGTGCGTGGGCGAATCGCTCGCCGTGCGCGATGCGGAAACGTACATCGACTTCGTATGCAACCAGGTGCGCGCGGCCTTCGCCGGCCTCGAGCCCGAGGAAGCCGCCAAGTGCGTCGTCGCCTACGAGCCCATCTGGGCCATTGGCACGGGCCGCACCGCCACCCCCGAGCAGGCGCAGGAAGTCTGCGCCGCCATCAGGGCCGCTCTCGCCGATGCGTTTGGCCAGGATGTGGCCGATGGCATGCGCGTGCTATACGGTGGCTCCATGAAGCCCGCAAACGTCGAGGGCCTCATGGCCCAGCCCGACATCGATGGCGGCCTTATCGGCGGCGCGGCGCTTTCCGCCGATTCCTTCGCCGAGCTAGTCGAAGCGTGCCTCAAGTAGCACGGGAAAGAAGTTCAAGTATGGATACAAGCAAGCTTCATCTGCCCGCAGCCCTCATCATCATGGATGGCTTCGGCATCGCCGAACCGGGCCCGGGCAATGCGATTTCGCTTGCGAAGACGCCCAACCTCGACCATTTGCGCGAAACGGCCTCGAACATCCAGATCCAGGCATCTGGCGAGTACGTGGGTCTGCCCGATGGCCAGATGGGCAACTCCGAAGTGGGCCATCTGAATATCGGTGCCGGCCGCATCGTGTATCAGGAGCTCACGCGCATCAACAACGCCTGCCGTAGCGGCAGCATCGCCGAAAACGAGAAGCTCCTGGCTGCCATGCAGCGCGTGAAGGAAGCCAATTCCGTGCTGCACGTTATGGGCCTCACCTCCGATGGCGGCGTGCATTCCAGCAACGAGCATCTCTATGCGCTGCTGAAGATGGCTGCCCAGCACGAGGTGCCCCGCGTTTTCGTGCACTGCTTCATGGATGGCCGCGATGTGCCTCCCGCTAGCGGCAAGGGCTACATCGAGGAACTGCAGGAACGCATCGCCGAGTACGCGACGCCTGCCTGCCAGATTTCCATCGCGTCCATTTCCGGCCGCTACTACGCCATGGACCGCGACAATCGCTGGGAGCGCGTGAAGCTGGCGTTCGACGCCATCGCGCACGCGGAACCGCGCAGCGAGCTTTCGCCCGAGGCGTTTATGCAGGCCAGCTACGATAGCAATGTAACCGATGAGTTCGTGGTGCCCGGTTCCTTTGCCAACCGCGGCGTTGAAGACGACGATGCCATCATCTTCTTCAACTTCCGCCCCGACCGCGCGCGTCAGATTACGCATGCGTTCGTCGATGCGCAGCCGTTCGAATCGTCGTCGTTCCCGCGTCCGTACTTCGTGTGCCTCACCGAGTACGATCCGGAAATCCCCGCAGACATCGCGTTCCAGAAGGAATTCCCCGAAAACGTGCTCGCCGACGTGCTTTCCGCCGCCGGCCTGAAGCAGTACCACATCGCCGAGACGGAAAAGTACGCCCATGTGACGTTCTTCCTGAACGGTGGCATCGAAGCCTCGAAGGCGGGGGAGCGCCGCCAGATCATCGACAGTCCCAAGGTCGCCACGTACGACCTGAAGCCCGAGATGAGCGAGCCTGCCGTGGCGCAGACGCTCGCCGATGCCATCGATGCCGATACGGCCGATGTCTACATCGTGAACTTCGCCAACTGCGACATGGTGGGGCATACGGGCTCCATTCCGGCCGCTACCGCGGCCGTAGAGGCCGTAGACGCTGGTGTGGGGCAGGTTCTTGCCGCCATCGAGCGCAAGGGCGGCGTGGCGCTCGTCACGGCCGACCACGGTAACGCCGACAAGATGATCGCGGAAGATGGCCAGCCGCACACGGCCCACACCACCAATCCCGTTCCTCTGTTTCTGGCCGATTACGCCGGCCTGGGATACGAGCTTGCGGAACCCGAGGGAGGATGCGGAGCGCTCTGCAATCTGGCGCCCACGCTCCTGCAGATGATTGGCCTGGATGCGCCCGAGGAAATGACGGCGCAAAGCCTGCTTGCATAGCATGCGTTTCACGGGAGTCCGCCATTCGTCGGCGGGCTCCCGTTCCATATTGGCCCCTCATGCGCCTTCTGGGGCGCTTATATGCCGCTGTAATGCGTAATTAGGGTGTGAAGCGTTGCCCTTACGTATGAATCGGCTATAATTTTGCTCTTGCAAGAAGTCGGCATACCGTTTGCCGTAGTCAAAGAGAAGAAAGAGTTTGCTTTGAATCCATTGCTTATTCTCGTCATCATCGCGCTGGTCATCTCTGGTGCGGGCCTGATCGTTTTCATCATGCTTCACTCCGGTAAGGGCACGGGCATCTCCGACGCCATCGCCAGCTCGCTGTACTCCACCAGCTCTGGCACCAGCATCATCGAAAAGAACCTCGACCGCATCACGATTATCTTTGCCGTGGTGTTCCTGATTTCGCTCATCCTTTTGATGATTATTTATCCTCAGGGCACAATTGCTTAAAATTCTCGCTTGCAACGCGGAAAGTTGTGCTATAGTACCCCTCGTTGCTTTTCACGTCGGAGTGGTGGAACGGCAGACACGCTAGCTTGAGGTGCTAGTGCCCATTTCTCGGGCTTGCGGGTTCAAATCCCGCCTCCGACACCAGAACTTTCGAGCCGCCTTCGGGCGGCTCTTTTTATTTGCTATGCTATACGCCCCGGACTAGTTGTGCAGGAGTTGTGGAGCGATGCATATCGGGCGCGCAAAAAAATTAAGGCTGGTTTTCGCGGTTCTCTTCGCCGCTTTTGCCGCACTGGCCTGCTGCGTCTTCACATTTCGTACATCTTTTGTTCCGGGCATCGATTCGCTTCTTTTCGGCGATGTCGTCTTCGATGCGGGCGAGGGCGCCATCGATGGCAATCACTCCGCAAGCACCCATGCTTGGGCGTGGGAACGCGTCTGCATGCCAGAAGCGCATCGAGATGGCTATGTGCTTCTTGGGTGGGTGGACACCGCCTCGGGAGCCGTCTATGGCCCGAAGAGCGCGCGAACGGGATCGTCCACGACGCTTCGCGCATGCTGGCAGCTTGAGCGATACCGCGTAAACTACGATTTGGCGTGCGGCGAGCTTTCTGGCGCAGCGCCGTCTTCCTACTCAATCGACTCGAGCCCCATAGAGCTTCCCACGCCCCGTCGATATGCCTACGACTTCCTGGGGTGGCAGGTTGATGGGGAAGAGGGCCTTGTGAGCCATCTGGACCCGCTATGGGCCAGGGATGTGACCCTGCGCGCCGTCTGGTCGCCAGCGATAGACCTCCGGGCGTCCACGCTCTACCTGGGCGAGGGGCTTGGCGCCGTGCCGTACGTCTATTGCTACGGATGGGATACCGCTCCCGCGCAGGAGGCCGGCGTCTGGCAAGGCGTGGGGGATTCCAGCGATGGCGAGCCCACGTACTACATTGGCCACAATCCGGGCATCTTTTCGGAAGTCGCCGACTTCAGCGTTGGCGGCATGTTTGCCGTGTGCGACGACAAGGGCGAGCTAGGGTGCTATCGCATCGTGCGACAGGTGACGGTCTTGCATGACGGTACGGTATTCACACCCGAACTCGAGGCCATGGTTATGCCCAACGGGGAGTACGCCTCGCTTCAAACCTGTCGTCTCGACAATGTGTTCATGGATATCTTCGTGGGGAAGCGCATCGACGGATAGGGATTCCGATTGCATGCGTGGGTTCGCGCATATGCGGAATCGCGCATGCGCCACCTGGGCATTTAGAAGGGCCCTTTTCGCTCGATTCTCTCCAATTTGCCCATGTTTATGGCTGTTCACCTGGGATTATGTACGCAGCTACAAAAAATGAAATACCCTCTTGCCAGAAAGGGCGAGTCGCGTATAATACTTTCTTGCGCGCGGACATGGCTCAGTTGGTAGAGCACCACCTTGCCAAGGTGGGGGTCGCGGGTTCGAACCCCGTTGTCCGCTCCATTGTTCATGTGAGCCGGCCGAGCAATCGGCTGGCTCTTTTAAGCAAAACATGGCGACGTGGCCAAGTGGTAAGGCAGAGGCCTGCAAAGCCTTTACCCCCGGTTCGAATCCGGGCGTCGCCTCCATCTTTTTGCTCATGAACACTGCGCAGGGTTTTTCTAAAAAGGGTGTTTACAAAGCATCTGGTTCTGTTAGAATAACCCCTGCTGCAAAGCTAACGGGCGTTTAGCTCAGGGGGAGAGCGCTTCCCTGACACGGAAGAGGTCACAAGTTCAAATCTTGTAACGCCCACCACATGAAACACCAGGTCAGACTCTAATTCTGGCCTGGTTTTTTCTTCCCGAGAATAGCCGCGATGTCCCAGTACGTAGTCAGTACGTAATAGACAGGCATCCAATCTAACAATGAAGACGGAGACGCCTTACGCGCAGAGGTACGCCGTAAGCTGGTCGATTTCCTCTTCGGTCATGCCAGCCGATTTCAGGTAGGCACGGGCGCTGGCAGAAGGGTCTACGCTTGAGAGGTCCGCACCTTTCTCCACTCCGGCCATATGGCGGTACATGCTGTCGAACCTCTGCTCCTTGATGATGCGATACTTCTCGGGCGCGCTCAGCGCATTGATCTGGTAGTAGTTTTCGTACGTGGTCATGTAGTCATCCGCAAGCTGCTGATAGCTTGCTCCTGCAAGCGCCTCGAGTAGCATGCAAACGAATCCGGAGCGGTCTTTTCCCGAAGTGCAGTGGATGTAGACGGGGCCGTCGTGTTGCATGAGCTCTACCAGGCCCGCTGCCAGCTTCTGGCCGTACTTCTGGGATGTATAGGCGGCGTTCAAGTCAATCGCAACCACGTTACCCGCACTGCGAAGGCCCTCGAAATACGAAACGTCTATGCCAGCTTCAGCATCCTCTTCGAGAAAGCCGTCGATCTCCTCGTCGTTGTCGGCCAGGTCGAAATCCACGTGCACGCCCGCATCGGCGATGAGCGCATTCGCATATGCGGCCCGGTTGTTCTTGTTGTTTACCGGCGACGCCCCGCGGTAGAACGCGCCAGGCTTCAGGTTCCCACCCGAAAGCTCCCGGAAATTCGCGAAGGCGACATCGCTTGGATAGTCGGCTCGCTCGTCCGTGTATGACAGGTCGAGTGCCTCCTGGAGGGCGGAAAACGCGCCCGGCTCGGCTTGCGTGACGGTTGCGGTGTCGCCATCTTGCAGGCCGGCCGTCACCCATAGATCATCGCCGTAGAATACGCCAACTTCGATGTAGGGAAGGTCCTGAGAGCCAAGAAGCAACGCCTCGCCTGGTTCGACGAGGGTCCCGCTGTAGTACGGGAGCCCCTTGAGCGAATAGCCGTTCGAGAAGGTCACGTCCACGCTATCGCCGACCTCAAACCCGAGCGCATTGAAATCCGCAGGCGAAATTTCGATGTAGACGCCGTCGGACTTCGGGCTGTGCGAAACGGGGCAGCCCGAAAGCGTGGGAGCGGCGTTGGCTGCAGGGGAGGTTGCCTCCGGTTCGGTTGACGCCGTAGGGGACGTTGCGGCGCCGCCTGCGCAACTTGTCAGCACCAATAGAGCGCTTACGCAAAGAGTAAGGATGGCGAGAGGGAGTTTCTTAGCGGACATGACGTTCACCCCTTGAATGGCGTTCTCAGTTCTTGCTTCTGAGCTTTTCCTTGTCGATGGCGTGCATGGAGTTTGCGAACGAGCATTCCGCGGTGAAGCGAACGAACGTGCCGAAGGCCATTTCGACGTTCACCACGAAAACATTGGCTGCCATGAGGAGCCCAACGCAGTCGACGGGCAGCCCCAGCTGGCCCAGAATGATCGCGTAGGAAGCGGCAACGCCTCCGGGCACCTTGGGCGTCGCGATGGAGAGCTGGAATACCAGCACGAATAGAATTACGAGGCTCGTGGCATCGAAGGTCATACCTTGCATGCTAGCCACGGCGAACATGCCCACCACGAGCGGCACGATAACCGACGCAGCGAACATCGCAAAGCCAAGCGGCGCCCAGAAATTCACTATCGATTTGCGAATTCCCAGCTCATCCGAAGAGATGCGGAAGAATTCCCCCATAGCCGACGAGGTGCTACCCGTCGTGAGGGCAATGTACAACGCGGGCCACAGCTTGCGAACGAAGCGGATGGGGGAAATCCGCAACGAAGCCCTAACCCACACGAACATGCCCACGACAATGACCGCGACGCAGGCGAAGTTGACCACGACAATCAGGCCGATGTCCTTAAGGCTGGAAACATCGGTGGTCATGAGCACCTGAAAGACGGTCAGGAAGACCAAAAGGGGAAGGAGCTTGGAGAATATGAACATGATCTTGAACATCAGGGAGTTCAGCTCGACGACGAATTTCCTGATGATGGTCGAATGCTCGCCGAGCGCGAGGATGCAGACGCCAACGAAGGCGGACTCCACGGCAATTTGAAGGGAATTCCCCTCTAGGAAAGGCGATAAGAGGTTCCCCGGGATGGCGGAAAGAAGCAGGTTGAAGAGCTGGCTTGGGTTGAAGGACGTTTCCATCATGCCCACGGCGCCTCCGTAGAAAAGCGAGCTAACGACGACGCAAGCCGCGAACATGATGATCACCCACGCCATGATTCTCAGGATTGCGCGACTGCCCGTGCCCTTGAGGGTTGCTATGTCGCCTAAGGCGCAGATGCCCGAAATGAGCGATATGCTGAGCAGGGGGCCGGTAATCGCATGAAGCGCCCCCATGAGCGTGGATATGCAAGGCGCAACAACGCCCTCCGTAATCTCGCCGGCAAGGGTGGAATTGGCGTTGGATAAGACGAAATACGCAATGACGGAAAGCACCGTCGCCACAAGCAGGGGATTAGCCCAAGGCGCTCGCGCCTTCTCAAGACGCAGGTTGATGGCGACAATATTGCGCCCGCGCGCATAGCGATACGAGGGTGGTTCTACGTCCTTCTCCGCAAGAACCGCGAGGATGTTATGCTCGTCACCGAAGTCGTCGTCCGCTGAAGCGATTTCGAGGGCATTGAGCATTGGAGCTGCAACTTCAATCTGCGTAGACATCATGCCAAGCCGTTTGGTAATGGAGAATGTGACAATCGTTTGCTCGCCGAACTGCTCCTGGTAGCGCAAGAGCAGCTCCTCGAGAAGCAGGATTACCCTTAAAACAGTGCGCTTGGTTACGCCAGCTTCCGCAAGCGTAGCCGAGGCGGTGTCAACCACTGACGTGATATCAGCGTTGGTTAGCTCTATTTCTCTTTTAATGTTCTCTTTCGCGCCCATATTCCCGTTTGGCCCCCATGAAAACGGCTCTTGCCCGCGAAGACTGCCTAGCGGAAGAATCCGAATGCAAGGCTAGCGTCTTAATCGAGGACCTTCACCTGGTCAGCAGAGGCAACCTTGATGTATGCCACGCCATCATGCTCGTAGATCTCGCCCGTCACGCAAACCGTCTTGCCAAGATAGAGGTTCTCGGGGTCGCCTGGGAAATTGCCCCTGTTCTTGCCCAGGATGTCCATGCTGGCCCGGTGCTCGTCAGGGTATTCCGCACCAAGGTCGATATACGTGTGCTGCCCTTCGGTTTCCGGCAAGTATGAGGAGCCCTTAACGGGGCCATATACGCTCGCGGTCTCTCCAATGTGCGACAACGCCTCGGACCACTCGATGGCGCCATCGGGAATGGGGGCGACTTCGCTGGTTGCGGCGGAGCTTACCGAAGCGCTCGTGGCGCTATCTGACGTGCTCGTTTGACTTGCCTGTCCGCAACTGACCAGCGATATCGCCATCATGGCCGTTAAGGCGATTGTGGCCGCGATTGCAAGAAGGACGCGTCCCTTACCCGTAAGCTCGCCAAGTTGGTTCGAATTGACCCCCATCACACTCACCTCGCTGTGCCCGAGTTCAAACGGTTACCGTAATTATGCCATATGCATTCCTCCGAGCGTGGCAATGGGGTAACAGATTAGGGAGAGCCTACGTGCCCCCGAATCCGAATGCGAGATTGGAACGGGGATGCAAAGGGACGAGTTACCGACTTTATCGAATGCCATGTACGCTTGCGATTGACGTTATGGGCGTTTTGTACAACGCCCTTGAATAACGCCGGCTTTGTTGACAATTGGTATGGCATGTCTACAATTTCACTTCATGCCGTGTGTGCGCGGCAAAGGTCGACTAGGTAGGGTAGTCGACCGCCGATTCATTGATTGTTCGAAACGCAAATAGACGTGTTCGACCCATCGCCTACGGGCGGTATATTTGCGCGCGTAGAACGCATAGGAGGGGGTGAAAATGAATCGCCACGTGCTAACCAATAGGGCAGTGCTGTGGACGGTATTGATAACGGCATTTGCCTTTGTTGTCTGCCTGTCCACGACGTTTGCCTTTGCAGATGTAACGGAAGCTAGCGATTCAGCTATCCAAAACGAGGTTTCGATCGGCGAAGCGATTCAATCGCATGCCGAAGAGGCGGATGCCGAAACCAATGCAATTCCGAATGACACCGCAGATGCCTCTGCGGACGATGATGCTGATGCGTACGAAGGGGATTCCCAGGCTCTAGCCGCACCGAGCGATAACTCCAATCAGATAGCTCCTGCGAGCGGAGCAAACCAGGCCCCTCGGGCGGCGCTTTCCGCCCAGAGCGACCTTACGACGATGGATGCGGATACCACCGACTGGGAATTCACCGTCAACGCCGCAACGGGCTATGCAGAGATAACCGGCTATGCGGGCACCCTTGGAAGCGACGGGGCTTTGGTGGTTCCGGCGACCGTAACGAAAGATGGCATTACCTATAAGACCATCGTCAAGAATAGCTCCTTCGGCAGCCTCAAGGAGACGCTCAAGAGCGTGGTATTCGAAGAGGGCGTCAAATTCAATGATGCCAGTCGCGTCTTCAAGGATTTCAATAACCTCGTTTCCGTCTCCGTCCAAGGCGATGGACTCGATTTGAGCGAGTGCACTTCGCTCAAGGAAATGTTCCGGGGATGCTCGAATCTTGAAATCGTCAAGCTTGGTGCGGTACATGCGGGTTCTAATACGAGCACGGAATCGATGTTCTCCGGCTGCAAGAATCTGGCGAATCTCAGCTACACGAGTTGGAATATGAGCAAAGTCCAGAAGATGAACGAGATGTTCCGTGGCTGCGAAGCGCTTACCACGCTCGATGTTGCCGATTGGGATACGAGCAGCGTGACGAACATGGTTAACGCGTTCCACGACTGCAAAAGCCTGACCACGCTCGACGTGTCCAACTGGGACGTGAGCAAGGTAACCACTCTGGAAAGCGCATTCCATAATTGCGAGGCGCTTACCACGCTCGATGTGTCCAACTGGAATACGGGTAACGTGACGAACATGGTTAACGCGTTCCATGGCTGTAAAAGCCTGACCACGCTCGACGTTTCCAACTGGGACACGAGCAACGTGACGAACATGAGCAACCTGTTCAATGGCTGCGGGAGCCTCACTGCGCTTGACGTTTCCAACTGGGACGTGAGCAGCGTGACTAACATGTCGCAAACGTTTGAATCCTGCAAATCGCTCAACGCGCTTGACGTGTCCAACTGGGACGTACGCAATGTAACCACGTTCGCATACGCTTTCGAGGGCATGCCCGCAACAACCGTTCTTGATCTGAGGAACTGGGAAGCGACGAGCGTAAGCGCAGAAGCCGTTCTCGTCGATGGCATGTGGAAAGCGGGCGGTTGGCTTAGGGCATTCCGCGGCCCCAGGCTACTCGTGAACGACGGCCAGATGAAGGCGAGGATAGCCTCTCCCAACGAGGATGGCAAGTACCTTGGCTTCGACGTCCGCGGTAGCTATGGCGTCTTCCTGGAGGACTCCATGGAGCGCGTGTACTGCCTGAACATGGGCATTCCCACGCCTGCTGGAAATTGGTTCACCAAAAGCTCCGAATCCCTCACGCCAGAAGGCCTAGAGCGTCTGGCGGGGCTAATCGCCGACACCAAGCTCGACAACGAGGAACGTTGGAAGAAGATCGCCGCCGCGATTACGTTCTTCGGCAACGTGATCGACAATGACGTGCAGAATACGCTCCAAGATGTTATCTGGTATTACTCCGACGGTCATCACAACCCCGTAACCGGGGAAGACGTGCCGCTTTCGGATAGCGCCCAGGAAATGCTCGCATTCGTGGAGGCCAACTGGCAGACCATCGACTACAGTCAGACGGTGATCAACTTCTACGATTCGGGCACGAACCCCACGGTTCCCGACCCCGAGTTTGGGTACTCGAGCAAGTACCAGAATATGATCAGCCTTTCCACGGCCAAGAGCACGCTTCACAAGAACGCTGGCTCGATCAAGATTACCAAAGAGATCGCGACGGATTCCTACAAGGATACCGACCAGGAATTCACCTTCACGGTGAAGCTCCTGAATGTCGACGGAACGCCCTACACCGAAGAATACGTCATGTTCGTTCATTCCAAGAGCGATGAGGAGAAGATGGAGATCATCTCTCCCGGCATGGATGGCATCACGACGCTCACCATCAAGGGCGAAGGCGAGGCCGTGCTTTCCAACCTGCGCCCCGGCGCCACGTACTCCATTACGGAGCCCTCCATCGAGGGGTGGCTCATGGTTGGTTCCGTGAATACCGAGGGAACAATCGTCGCAGATACGACCTCGCTCGTAACGTTCACGAACGACAGCGCCGACGCCGAGACCTCCGCCACCGTAAAGAAGGTCTGGGACGACGAGGATAATCGCGACAAGATTCGCCCAGAATCGATCACCGTCACGCTTTCCAATGGCACCAAGGTCACGCTGAACGAGGAAAACGGCTGGACTGCCACCGTCGACCATCTTCCGAAGTACGCCAATGGCCAGGCCATCGCGTACACGTGGTCCGAAGACGACATGCCCGAGGGTTACACGCTTTCCAATACGTCGGTTGATGGAACCGTAACGACGCTCACCAATTCGCATGAGCATGGGGAAGAAGCGGGGAAGGGCGAATCGGGCGGCGGTGCCAAGGCCGCATTTGCCGGAAGCCGCATGGCAAACACTGGCGATGACGCCGCTCTGCTGCCGTTGGCAATCGTTGCTTTCGGTGCCTTTGTCGCACTTGCCGCAGCTCGCAGCAGGCTGAATAAGCGTTAGTCGCATACTCGCGCATTGAGCGTTTACGAAGCCCGGGGGTTCGCATGAGCCCCCGGGCTTTCTTGCATCGCGCGTCTTGAAAGAGATTTTTGCCGTTCACCCAATGTCATATTACGAATACCATACGACTGGCATGCGCCATGGGGCGGAGAAGGCTTTCGGCGTATAATAAATAGCTGGCCGAAAGGCCAGTCGTTTCCTGCGATGTGAGGAGGATACCATGTGCTTCAGGCCAATGGCAGTAGACAATAACAGGAATGGCGACTCTCGCGGCGCATGCCCCACCTGCGGCATGCCCGTAGCGGCAGAGGAAGGCGTGTCGAGCGGCACGTGCCCACATTGCGGCTCCGCAATTCCGCCCAATGCCCCCGAAGAGCCCTCTTCGAGCTCGCACGAGAACGGTCGTATCCTGTAATACCAGTCTGAGCCAATCCAGACTTAGGCACGCCTGATGTCGAGGTCAATGACCCGACTATGAGGTTGTGCGCCACGACAAGAGACGTTACCGCATTACGCAAACGTCGAACATAGTTGAACGAAACTGCGGCCCGAGTCAAACGACTCGGGCCGCAGCATTGCGAGGTTGTTCGCAGAACGGAAAACGCTATTCTGCTTCCGCTCCAGTGGCGTTGAGCTTCTGGATGAGCCAATTCTGAACGCCGATCAGCTCGATGAGCTCGAGGTCCTGATTGGTTTCCTGCAGGTCGCCATCCTCGTCGATGAGGTACGCCTTCATATCCTCATACGCCACGAAATCGGATGCGAAGATTGGCATCATCTCGGTGACCTGGGCAATGCCTTCTTCGGAAACCCGTTTTTCGTTCTTCAGGTACTCCACGATGTCGTCGAAGACCTGAATTTCGGGACGCGCTTCGATCTTCACGTCTCCACCGAGGTCGAGGATGCGGTTGACGAACTTCTCGACCCAGGCCATCTCCTCCTCGGCGTGGGCTGCATACTTGTCGGCCAGCGCGCTCAGCCCCTTGCTGCCGAACACGAGCCCATGGATGCGATGACCGAAGCTCTGCTCGGAAAGCCCCATCGCGACCGCCTGCAATGCCTGGATTTCCGCGGTATGGTCTGCCATATGATGCTCCCTTCATCAGGTCTTGCATTCTTTTGCAATCGGCGGATTCGCATGGAACCCCACCGAGAAAAGCCACGTGACAAGCAAAGAAACACATGAAGCAATAGGCGCGACGCATTAGCCGTCACGCCGTTCCCCCTGGACGTAGACTAGCCCCAAACGCATGGGCTGGCTTCTTTCGTCACTCGTTTGTCACTTGTCAGCTAGCAGATAACGCAAGCGGGGAAGTGCATGTTGGCTGCGCGCGCCAGCGTAGCCCCTTTGTGGCCGCAGGATGGCGCACAAAGAGAAGGCGCCCGCGTAATGCGAGCGCCTTCTTTGCTGTATCACGCTTTGCGCTATCGATCGGGAGGGATACCGTCCGCGCAGCGTGATAGCGGGGAGAGGAGCGTTTACTTACCCAGGTATTCCGCGGCGTTCTTCATTGCCAGACGGCCGGAATTGATGGCCCAGGATGCCTGGGAACCCGGTGCGGTGGCAACGTCGTAGCTGTCGGCGTACAGGCTGCCGGTGTCGCAGCCGCCCACGTACAGGCCCTTGATGGGCTTGCGGTCGTCGTCTACGGCCTCGAGCTTCTCGTTGATTTCCAGGCCGCCAACCGTGGTGTAGTAGCCATCGGCGACTTCCAGAATCCAGAACGGGCCATTGTCGATAGGCGTGAGGTACTGCTTGGCCTTGCCGAAGATGGGGTCGGAACCCGAAGCGCAGAACTGGTTGTACTCGTCGACGGTGGCCTTCAGCGCTGCGGGGTCGAGCTTCACGGCCTTGGCCAAATCCTCGATGGTATCGGCCTTATGCACCGAATCGAGGCTCTCGAGTTGGCTGCGTGCATCCGACATGGGCTTACCGGGGGTGCCGAACGTGAACACCGTGCCATACGGCCCGTTCTGCTCCCATGCGGCAAGATCCTGCTCGCGGAAGATGACGTACGTGAGCTCCTGGTCGCGACAGGCAATGCCGCCGGCTGCGAAGTTGCCGATCCACAGGTCTTCGGCGATGAAGCGCTTGCCCAGCTGGTTAACCCACAGCGTGGGCTGCACCGAGGCGGAATAGGCATCGGTTGCCCACTTGGCGCCAATGGCCGCCGGACCGCACCACATGACCGTGCCATAGCCTTCGGAAAGCGCAACGCCCGCGTCGACGCCCATGCGAATGCCGTCGCCATCGCGGCCGGGCGTTCCCAGCGAAACGAGGTTCTCGTTAACCGTGTACGGCGACACGGAATGCAGGAAGTCCATGTTGCTCGAGAAGCCACCCGAGGCAATCATCACCACGGAAGCGTTCACCTGGATGACCTTGCCATCGCTGCTTTCGGCAATAACGCCCTTCACCTCGCCATTCTCCACGAGAATCTTCTTGGCAGCGGTGGACTTCATGATCTTGGCCGAGGTGGCTTCCGTAGCCTTGCGCAGGCTCGCGGTGAAGTACGATCCGGGGCTGGAAGCGCTCTCATCGTAGTAATACACGTGCCACGCCAGGTTTCCGCCGTAGTCGACGACGGCGCGGAACGTGCAGCCATGGTCTTCGCACCACTGAATGGTCTCGGCCGTCTGGCTGAAGAAGTTGTAATACAGCTCCGTCGAGGGGATGTAATGATGGTAGTTCACGCAACGACGCACGGCTTCGCCAACCGTGCCCGTGTCGCCCGCTTCCTTCTGCCAATGCGACTCGACGCCAAACATGCCCTCGGTGGCGCTGAAGGCGCCGCCCAGCTCGCCGGCCTTCTCCAGAAGGACGACGTCCATGCCGAGCTCGGTCGCCTCGATTGTAGCCGCCATGCCGGTGCCGCCACCGCCGATGATGCAGACATCGGTGTCGATGGTTTCAGTGGGCGATCCCACGGAATCGAGAGCCCACACATCGGCTTCGGCCTGTTGGGCGATGACTTTGGGAACCGACGCATCGGCGGTTGAGGTAGACGTGGACGTCTTGCTGCCGGAAGACGCCGGCTGCGACGAGCAACCTGCAAGTCCGGCAGCCGCAATGCCTGCGGCGGTTATTCCCGCGCCAGCGAGAAAGCCCCTTCGAGAAATGCGATTCTCCATTATGTATCCTCTCTCCCTTTTCCCTTGCTTACTGCATTTGGGCAAAGTTCCTAATGAATGGAACTTCTAGTACAATGGTGGCATTCGCGTTTGTGGCATACCAGCAACTGTTTGTCCGTATGCAACAACCTGCAGTTTTCGCGAACCATAGAGAAGCGCCTGCTGAATCTTCGACTGGAGGGGGAGAGGGTATGAGGCTGGAGCAGCTCACGTATTTCGCGCTGACGTATCAATTGCGAAGTTACGCAGCGGCAGCGAAACGTATTCCCATGACGCCGCAAGGGTTGTCCAAATCCATGCATTCACTCGAGGCTGAACTGGGAGTTCCCTTATTCAACATGAACGAGAACGGCGATTTGGAGCCAACGCCCTACGCCGATGACGTGTTCGTGTTCGCGCATCGCTACGACACGGGCTACTCATCGCTGAAGGACACGCTCCAAAGGCGTCTGGCGGAAGAGGAAAACCGCATCGACATCGGCATTTCCCTGGGAATCCTGGGCTATCTTGGCCCCGATTTCGTGGAGGGCTTCTCGCGCGAGCACCCCGACATCGAGCTACGCTATCACGAGGTGAGCGACATCGCCTGCGATGCACGCCTGCGCGACGGCACGTACAACCTCGCATTCACCATTGCGCCGTACGACTCCGATTTCATCACGAGCGAGCTCTATACCACGCCAATCGTCTTCTGGGTGGAAGCGAACGACCCACTGGCAAAGAAGGAGTCGCTTTCCATCAAAGACTTCGAGGGCAGGAGCGTCGCCATTCCCGGCAGCGATTTCAAATGCTACTCGTCGTTCGCGTCGTGGTGCTCGGACGCCGGCGTGGAATCGAACGTCTCGTACACGTCGGCTGAAATATTCCGGCTCTTCGATTACGCACGTCAGGGGCTTGGCCTGAGCTTCTCAGCCGAACATCTCACCAAGATGCAGATCTTCCGCGATAACCGCGAAGTGGCCGCCGTGCCCCTGGAAGACGCCTATTGGAGCTTCGGCCTTTCGCGCATGCCCTCGCGGCCGCTCTCGATTGCCGAGCAGAAGTTCTACGACTACTGCCTACGCACGATTCCCATCGCATAGCGTGCGCCGCAGTGGGCGCTACAACCCCATATACTGCTTGATTTCGCGCTCGGGCTTCTTCAAGTACGTCGCGTAGATGCCGATGAGGGCCGCCTGCTCATACGTAAGGCGGCCTTCGTGGTAACCCATCATGGCGTCGAACGTGCGATTGGGAGGCACGGAGCCGCGCAGCGCGCGCATGATCTCGCGCTTCATCGTGTAGACCGGGCGCACCTTCAGGTTGTGCTCGTAGGCGAACTCCTCGATGTCCTCTTCGCGCGTGTCGTCACACGTCGCAACGAAGCACGAATCGCCCTCGATCATGAGGGGCAGCATCTTGCGCTCGATGAGGCGCTCGCGGTCGAATCGTTGCAGCGTATCGCGGTATCCCATCTTGTCGATCACGTTGTCGGGGAAGAACATGACGTGGCGCACATGGCTAAGCGCTTGCATCATCTGCGTTTCCGAGATGTACCCCTTGCGAATGAGGAATGACCCGATATGCTCGTTCGATTCGCGGTCCATTTCCTCGAGCGCGTCGCGAAAATCGTCGGCCGTGATGCACTTCTGCACGATGAGCGTGTCGCCAATGCGCCTGCGATAGCGCTGTAGCTGCTCGCTCGACAGGAACTCGTGGTCGGTCTTGGCCCACTTGACCTTCCGCGCGCCCTTCTTTTTCCTCTTCTCCTTGCGGCTCTTCACGACGCCACCGGGAAAGCGCATGCGAATGGCGCCCACCGTGGCGGCAAAGTTGACGATATTGCCGTAGATAAGGCGGATGGGAAAGAGGGGAGGCAACAGGCACCCGAAGAACGCGCTACGGAAGCCATACACGCGGTAGAGCGCGTACGCGCGCGTGAACTGGCGAATTACCATGATCGTGAACACCGTTACGGCTGCCGGGAAGATGGGCGAGTCCTCTGGGTACATCTGGTCGAGGCCGAACATCATCGAGATGATGCAGTACAGGGACGCGGCATAGCCCACGATGGGCATGAGGTTGATGAACTTCGACTTCGCGTCCTGATAGAGCGAGTAGCGACCCATGAGCGAAAGGCCCTTAGTTGCGAAGACGTTCTTCAGGCTGATGGACTGCATCGTGATGCCGTACGTCCAGCGCGTTTTCTGACGCACCGCCGCATGGAACGTCGCGGGGAACAACGCGCGCGTCGTGATGAAGTCGTCCTTGATCTTGCCGTTGTTCATAACGCGCGGCAGGCGTTCGAGCACGTAATGAAGCTGGATGCCCTTCTCGTACAGGCGCAGCGAGAGAAGGTAGTCCTCCGTCAGGCTGTCGCGCGGAAGGATGTCCTCGCCATTGAAGCGCTCGATGAGGTTACGCGAGAGGGCGAACCCCGTGCCCGCGCACGGCACGAACGCGCCTAGGTTCCTGCGCGCCACGAGCGTCGTGAAATGGTGCTCGGCGAATTCGTCGGCGTAGGTGCCCGTGGTGAGCTGGCGGAAGAAGTTCTTGAAGCGAGGCATTTCCATGATGGGGAAGACGGGGAACTGCAACGCGTCGTGCTTGTCGATGAGGTAGTTCGTCGCCAGTAGCTCGTAAGCATGGATGACGTCTTCCGAATCGTGCACGGTTAGTGACGCGAAGCGAATGTCATGCTCTCGCTCGTATTCGCCAATCTGCTTGATGACGTAGTTGATGTTCTGGGCCTTCGTGGTGGGTCCCTCGAGGTAATTCACGATGGGATGCACGTTCGGGTAGCGCTCTGCCGCCGATTCCACCGCCTCGATGGTGTCTGGGTCGTTCGGATACACGCCCACGAACAGGTGGTACATCGACTTCGGATAATCGGCCGTACTCATGAAGCTCTCGATTACGTCTTCGATGACGTTCGACTCGTGCCATGCCGCAATGCATATGGCGAGCATTTTCGGGGGGGTAGCGCGCAGCGCTTCGAAGTCGAGCGTATCCTTGCTCGACCTGCTATGCCTGATGCGCGAAAAGAACGCGATGATATCCCAAATGGCATCGTCGATGCCGCACACCAGGAATACGAATATGGTAAATGCCCCGAATCCAACTATAAAAGTATGAAAATCCATTCAGCACTCCTGCAGTAACATTTAAAGTCTTGTATTCTGCAGGGCGGTTGTGAAGGGCTATTGAGATTCGCATTTTCGACATGGTGGGCATTTCGTGAATATGGGATAGCAAATACACCATATGGATGACCCCACTCGCATTACCGCATGTCACGCGCTTTTCAGCGTTCAACCTTCTTCGTACGTACATCATTAATTGTGGGATGAATGCGCATAGGGTAGCGCGCGCTCGCGACCTGCTATACCTTACGCACGTAAGAGTTTCCCCTGGGGTTTGCAAAGGGAGTCATGGATCTAGCTCAGTTTTTTCTCGGCGGGCTGCCCGTTTGGTCGCTGCTGATTATCGGACCGCTGCTGTTTGCAGCCGGCTTCGTGGATGCCATCGGCGGCGGCGGAGGCTTGCTTTCCCTTCCCGCGTACATCCTGTGCGGCTTGCCATCGCACACGGCCATTGCCACGAACAAGATGTCTTCCTCGCTTGGCACCACCGTTGCCACAATTAAATATGCCCGTCGCGGGTATATGGACTGGAAGCTCTGCATTCCCTGCGTGATAGCCGCCATCGTAGGTTCGTACATCGGGTCGAACCTCGTGCTGCTCACAAGCGACCGAGCCCTGCTCATCGTCATGCTCGTGGCGCTTCCCGCCGTGGGCGCCTACGTGCTCTTCAAGAAGGACATCTCCCCGAAGACGCCCGCGTTCCCACGCAGGAAGACCCTGGTGCTCTGCATGGGCATCGCCTTGGTTATTGGCGCATACGACGGCTTCTACGGCCCTGGCACGGGCACCTTCCTCATGCTGTTGCTGATGGGCGTGGCCAGGCTCGACGTCTTCAAGACCGCCGGCGTGACCAAGAGCATCAACCTCACCACGAACATCACGTCGCTCGTCGTGTTCCTTGCCAATGGGGAAGTGCTCATCGGCCTGGGGCTTCTTGCCGGCCTGTTCAATATCGCGGGCAACTATTTGGGCGCTACGTACTTCTCCAACAAGGGCGTGGGCATCGTGCGTCCCATCGTGCTCGTGGTCATCGCCATCTTCCTCGTGCGCATTTCGCTGCAGATTGCGGGCATCGCATAGCAAACGTGTTTGCTTTGTGAACGCAAGAGCCCGCACAAGCCGTCTACCCCAAGAATTGCGCCGCCTGCATGCGGGGAAGGGGCGGGCTTTTCCGTCTACCGAGAAATTATGTGGCTGAACAGCCCCACTATCGAGCGATGGAGCACCATTTGATACTCTGTCTACGGTGCTACAAGGCACCGTTTTTTATTGCATCGAGTTTATCGAAGGGGTGAAGCACGTGGAAATGATTGGTTTCCTGATTCTGTTCCCGCTGTTGATTGCAGCATTGCTGCTCTTCATCAAGAACAACGGCGCGCGAACGGTAATCGTATGCGGTGCGGCGGCCATCATCGCGCTGGCCACGCTCATATTCTGCATTACCAATGTTGCCACACCTGGCGTCTACATCGAATTCAGCTCGCAGATCATTGATTACATCTGCGCCCTGGCTAGCATTCTCATCGGTGTATGCGTCATCGCGTTCGCAGTGCGTTACAAGAACATCTGGGCGGGCGTGCTCGCGGGCATTCAGCTCGTCGCTTCACTCGTTTTCGAGTTCGGCTTCGCGCATGGCATTCCCGTGGTGCTGGGACTGTACTTCGACTCCCTTTCCGTGGTCATGGCCTTCATCATCGGCATCATCGGCACGGGCATCTGCGTCTACGCTCTGGGCTACATGGAAGACCATCAGCGCGAACACGCCGAGGAAAAGGACCGTCGCCCCATCTTCTTCGCGATCATGTTCCTGTTCCTTTCGGCCATGTACGCCGTGATCTTCTGCAATAACATGTCGTGGCTGTTCACGGCCTGGGAAATCACCACGGTCTGCTCGTTCCTGCTCATCGGGTACACGCGCACCGACGAAGCCATCAGGAATGCGTTCCGCCAGATCATCATGAACATCGCGGGCGGCCTGGGCTTCACCGTGGCGCTTTACTACTGCGCCATCGTGCTCGGAAAGCTGTCGTTCTACGAGTTCATCGCCATGGGCGCGTACAATCCGGCGCTCGTGGTCCTGCCCGTGTGCGCTCTGGCATTCGCCGGCCTCACGAAGGCCGCGCAGATGCCGTTCCACACCTGGCTTCTGGGCGCCATGGTTGCACCCACGCCCACCAGCGCTCTGCTTCACAGCTCCACGATGGTCAAGGCTGGCGTATTCATGCTGGTCAAGCTTGCGCCTGTGTTCGTTGTCTCGCTCGTGCCCTCGATGATGGTCATCCTGGTGGGCGGCATCACGTTCATGCTCGCGTCGTTCATGGCCATCAGCCAGAGTAACGCCAAGCGCGTGCTTGCGTACTCCACCATTGCGAACCTCGGCCTGATCGTCGCCTGCGCCGGCGTGGGCACGCCCGAGGCCATCTGGGCCGCCATCTTCCTCATCGTCTTCCACGCAATCGCGAAGTCGCTGCTGTTCCTGTGCGTCGGCACCGCCGAGCATCACATCGGCAGCCGCAACATCGAGGACATGGACCTGCTGTTCGAGCGCATGCCCAAGCTGGCTCGCCTCATGATGCTGGGCATCATGACGATGTTCATCGCCCCGTTCGGCATGCTCGTCTCGAAGTGGGCAACCCTCGTTTCCTTCGTGGAAATGAACCAGGTCGTGCTGCTCGTGCTCCTGGCATTCGGCTCCGCCGCAACCTTCATGTTCTGGGCCAAGTGGCTCGGCAAGCTTTCCGGCATCGCCGCGGAGAAGGAAAACGTCGAGCTCACGGTGAGCAAGACGGAATGGGCATCGCTCTACATCATGGCCGCCCTCATCGTTCTCTGCTGCTTCTTCCTGCCGGTCATCAGCGATTACTTCGTGCTGCCGTACATCGCCACGGTGTACGCGTTCCCCATGTCGGCACTGGGCAACGACATCCTGTGGATTACGGGCATCCTGGCCGTCGCTGTGGCAATCCTGCTGTTCGCCGGCCTTAACCGCAAGCCCGCCAACACCAAGAAGGCGAGCGTGTACCTGGCAGGCGTGAGCGCCGACAACGCGAACCGCGTGTACATCAACTCCATGAGCCAGCGCACCGAAGCCACGGCGCATAACTGGTATCTCGAGTCGCTGTTCGGCGAAAGCCGCATCAAGCCCCTGGGCGAGATAAGCTGCACGCTCATCATCATCGCCGCATTCGCCATGTCCATCGCCAGCATCACGGCCGTTTTCTAGAAAGGAGTGCATGAGATGGATCCCATTTTCGCGACAATCCTGAAGACCGTCATCGGCACGGTTCTCTTCGCCCTCATCGCACCCGTCGTTGGCTGCCTGCTCGCTGGCCTCGAGCGCATCATCAGCGCACGCATGCAGGGCCGCGTTGGCCCGAAGCTGCTGCAGCCCTATTGGGATGTGCGCAAGCTTCTGGAAAAGGAGCGCGTGAGCGTAAACACCGTCGAGGGTACCTATATCGCCGCGGCGCTCTTCTTCGCCGTGCTTGCGGGCGGCATCTTCTTCAGTGGCGGCAACCTGCTGCTATGCGTGTTCGTCATCACGCTTTCCAGCCTGTTCTTCATCATCGCCGCATATTCCACGCGTTCCCCGTACGCCGAAATCGGCGCAGCGCGCGAAACCATGCAGGTGATGAGCTACGAACCCATGGTCCTCTTCATGGCCATCGCGTTCTACCAGGTAACGGGCTCGTTCGACGTAAGCGACGCATTCGCGCTGCCGCATCCCATCATCTGCCTGGGCTTGGGCGCGTTCATCGGCCTCGCCTTCATTCTCACCATCAAGCTCCGCAAGAGCCCCTTCGACATCTCCGACAGCGGGCATCATGGGCATCAGGACATCGTGAAGGGCGTCACCACCGAGATGAGCGGCCCCACGCTCGCCAAGGTCGAGATCATGCACTGGGTCGAGGACGTGCTGTTCCTGGGCTGGGTTGGCATGTTCTTCGTCTGGGGCGGCCCCGCAACCATCATCGTCGCCGTTCTCTTCGCGCTGCTGATGTGGTTCCTGGAAATCTGGATCGACAACAACTTCGCCCGCGTGAAGTGGCAGCCCATGCTGAAATGGGCGTGGGCCGTGGCCCTCGTCGCCGGCGGCGTGAATATCGCAATACTGGCATTCATCTAAGAAGGAGGCTCACATGTCTTTTGCAAGCAAGTCCCCGAGGGTCATCCACTACGACGCATCGAGCTGCAACGGCTGTGACATCGAGGTGCTCGCAGCGCTGTGCCCGGGCTTCGACGCCGAGCGTTTCGGCGTGGTGAATACGGGCAACCCGAAGCATGCCGACATCTTCCTGGTAACCGGCAGCGTCAACGAGCGCAACATCCACGTCGTGCGCGAGATCTACAGCCAGATGGTCGAGCCGAAAGTGGTTGTGGCCTGCGGCTGCTGCGCCTGCACGGGCGGCGTCTTCCACGATTGCTACAACGTGCTGGGCGGCGTCGACAAGGCCATCCCCGTCGACGTGTACGCTCCCGGCTGCGCCGTGCGCCCCGAGGCGCTCATCGATGCCGTGGTGGAGGCCATCGGCATCCTCGACGAGAAGAGCGCGGCCATCAAGGCCGGCACGTACGTTCCGCCCGCATTGCCCGAAATCACGCGCGGTACGCCCATCGAAGAAGAAATCGCGAAGGGGGCATAATGGCCATCGAGCAGCATTTTCAAGATATCCAGCTCGCCGAGTTGCGCACGCTCGCGCAACGCCGCAGCAGCGAAGGCTGGCGCGCCGTTCAGACGCATTGCACCAACACCGATGACGGCATCGACATCACCTACACGTTCGAACGCGAAGGCGTCTACGAGAACTTCCGCATCCGCGGCGTGCAGAAGACCGACGAGGTTCCGTCTCTGCAAGACCTGTTCCTGGGCCTGTTCCCGTTCGAGAACGAGGCGCACGACCTGTTCGGCGTGAACATGACCGGCATGGTCCTCGACTTCCAGGGCGCATTCTACGACCTGGCCATCAAGGAGCCCATGACCGTCATCAGCCCCGAGCAGAAGGCGGCGCGCGAGAAGG
>NZ_JAZZJS010000082.1:0-12923 GCF_056180635.1 Denitrobacterium sp.
CCAGCTGTGGGTCGACGTCATCGGCGGCGACAGCGCGCGCGAGCTTCCCGCCATGGGGCACCTCGACGCCCTTCTGGTCGACCCTCCCCGCTCGGGGCTGGCGGATGGCGTAGCGCAGAGCATCGCGCAAGCGGGCCCCGCGCGTCTGGCGTACATCAGCTGCGACCCCAGCACATGGGCGCGCGACGTCGAGCGCCTGCAGAACGAGGGCTACCGCCTTGTGAAGGCCACGCCCGTCGACCTCTTCCCGCAGACGTACCACTGCGAAGTGGTAAGCATTTTCCATCGTGCTTGATGCGGTAGAATAACCATCAGTACCAATTGACGAGGAGAACAATGACTACATCCTACAACGTACGAGAAGCCGCCCTCGTAGCGGCGAAAGCGGCCGACGAGAAGAAGGCCACCGACATCATGGTCCAGGAAGTAGGCGAGCTCTCTTCCGTGGCCGATTACTTCGTCATCGCCACCGCGGCCAACAACCGCCAGGTAGACGCCATCATCGACGCCATCGAGGAAGACTGCCGCGAGAAAGTGGGCATCAAGCCCATCCATCGTGAGGGCATCGACGCCGGCACCTGGGCGCTGCTCGACTACGGCGATTTCGTCGTGCACGTGTTCCAGCCCGAGGCGCGCGATTTCTATCGCCTGGAAACCCTCTGGAACGACGCCCCCGTCATCGACCTGGCGGAAGCGGGCATCGTCGACGCGGAATACAGCGACCGCATCGCAAAGCTCATGGGTCGCGAATAACGCCCCAGCACATACGCGAAAAACGGGATGGCCGACGCGAAATCGGCCATCCCGTTTTGTTTGCCCAGTTGTTATGCGCGCCTAGAACTTCATCGTGCGTACGAAGCCATACTTCCACATGAGGGAGTTCCAGATGTCGACCGTTTCGGGATAGAGCTGGCGGTCGCGTTCCACCAGGAACGTGAAGGTGTACTTGAAGGCATCGAAGTAGAGCTGCTCGAGCGGCACCTTCCCCACTTCCTTGCGCAGGCGCTTGATGCCGCGCATATCGCCGAACGTGCGATTGGGCTCGATGATGTCGGCCACGTAGATGATGCAATCGAGCGGCGACATATCGGCCGCACCCGAGGTATGGCGCGCGATGGCCTGGAAGACCTCTTCGCCGAATTCGGGATACTCGAGGCGCAGGGCGGCAGCGGCCGTGGGGCCATGCAGGAGCCACGGCATGTTTTCGGCAATCTGCGGATCGAGGTCGACGCCCAGGTTCTGGGCGCGCTCGCGAATCTCGTAGACGCCCATGCCCTTGTCCCAGTCGTGCAGGATGCCCGCCATGCGCGCAACCTTGGGATTGTAGCCATACACCTTGGCGAGCTTCTTGGCGGCCTTCGCCACGCCCACCGAATGACGGTAGCGCTTCTTGCCAACGCGCCCTGCCAGCAGCGCCTTCATGCGCTTGTAGTTCTTCTTGCCGAAGACCTTCTTGGAAGCGGGCTTGTAGGGCAGGTCGCCACCGGAAAGCTCGAGGAGCTTCTCGCGCGTGAGTTCCTGGCGCTTGGCGGCCTTCTTCTTGGCCTTCTTCGCCTTCTTGGCGACGAGCTTCTTCTTCTCGAGCTTCTTCAGCTCTTTCTGGAGCTGCTTCTTGTTCTTCTTTTTGCCCATGTGGCTATTCCCCCAATCCAGCCGCGCGGTACAGCCCGCGATCCTGAATATACTGCCAAACATCCTGCGGGCAAAGATAGCGAATCGACTTACCTTGCCCCACCCATTCGCGCAGCATGCTCGACGAAACCGACAGTGCAGTCATCTCTAGATAGCTTACGTCATAATCACCATGTTCGGCTAGTGCCCTGCGATAATCGTCGGTCATGACGAATCCTGGTCGCGTGGCGGCGATAAGGTGCGCGAGCTTCGAAAGCCCCTCCGAATTGCGCCACTGGATGATGGAGAGCATGGCATCGGCGCCCGTGATGAAATAGAACTCGACGTTTTCGGGGTAATGCCGGCGCAGCTGGCGAAGCGTGTCGATGGTGTACGTATCGCCGCCGCGTTCGATTTCGATGGGGCTCACATCGAACGCGGGATTATCGGCGCAGGCCAAACGGCACATCTCGAGACGGTCGGCAGCGCTGGTGACCTTCTGGTGCTTCTTAAACACGGGCTGGCCCGCCGGAATGAACAGAACCGCATCGAGGTTGAAGGCATCGCGCGCCTGTTCGGCACATGCCAAATGCCCAATGTGGATGGGATCGAACGTGCCGCCCATGATGCCCAGGCGGTAGCGGCGCTGCGTGTCGACGGCGCCGCTTGGCAGCAACCCGAGCGAATCGAGGCTATCGCAGATGATGCTCACTAGCTTCTCACCTGGCCGGAGCCACGAAGGAGGTACTTGTACGTGGTAAGAGCCGCAAGGGCGAAGGGGCCGCGCGCGTGCAGCTTCTGCGTGGAGATGCCGATTTCGGCACCCAGGCCGAATTCCCCACCGTCGGTGAAACGCGTGGACGCGTTCCAATACACGGCAGCCGCATCGATGCTTGCGAGGAACTCCTCGGCGGCGGCTTCGTCGTTCGTGACGATGCATTCGGAATGACGCGTGCCGAAGCGGTTGATGTGCTCGATGGCCTCATCCAAGCCCGAAACGCACTTCACGGCGATTTCCAGATCGAGGTACTCCGTGGCCCAGTCATCTTCCGTCGCGGGAACGACCTTCAGCGGTTGGCCTTGCTCGATGAGCTCGTTGGCAATGGCAAGCGCCTGCTCGTCGGCATGGATGAGCACGTCGCGCTGCGCTAGCTGAGGAAGAACGACTGGCAGGACGTCCTGCGCGATGGACGCGTCGACGAGAAGCGATTCGATGGCGTTGCACACGCCCGGGCGCTGCGTCTTGGCATTCACGACAATATCGCGCACCATGTCCGCCGAAGCGGGTTCGTGCACGTAGACGTGGCAGTTGCCCACGCCCGTTTCGATGACGGGCACCGTGGCGTTGTTCACGCAATGCTGGATGAGGCCCGCACCGCCGCGCGGGATGAGCACGTCGACGATGCCGCGCATGCCCAGAAGCTCGTCGGTAGCCGAGCGATCCTTGGTTTCAACGGCGCAGATGCAATGCCTGGGCATGCCGGCGGAAACTGCGGCATCGTGCAGCAGATGGGCAAGATAGACGTTCGAATTGAACGCCATGCTTCCCCCACGCAGCACGCAGGCATTGCCCGTTTTCACGCAGATGCCCGCGGCGTCGGCCGTGACATTGGGGCGCGCCTCGTAGACCATGGCAACCACGCCCATCGACACGCTCACGCGCGTGAGGTTCACGCCCGATGCAAGCGTGCGTTCCTGCTGCACCTCGCCCAGAGGGTCGGGGAGCTGAGCAAGCGATTCGAGTCCGCTTGCCATGCCCTCGATGCGAGCGGGCATGAGCTCGAGGCGGTCGAGCAGCGGCTCGGCCGTTCCCGCTTCGCGGGCAGCCTGCATGTCGAGCGCATTGGCCTCGACGATTTCGTCTACATGACTGCGCAGCGCTTCCGCCATGGCGAACAGCGCGCCGTTACGCACTTCAAGCGATGCCTTGCCGCAGGCGACGCTCGCCTTCTTCGCGGCGAGAGCCACTTCCATTACGCTCATTCGAACACCACCAATTCATCTCGATGGACAATAGGAGACTCGGCAAGAGGGGCAAGCAGGCGATTCGACGCCATCTGCGCCTGGCTGAAGCCGCGTGCGAGCAGGATTTCGTCGCTGGAGGCAGACACCTTGCCGCGCGCGAACAGGTGACCGTGCGCGTCTTCGATATCGACGATATCGCCCGCGTCGAACGGACCCTTCGCGTCGGTAATGCCCACGCACAGGAGCGACGAGCCCTTCCCCACCAGGGCATCGCGCGCGCCATCGTCGACGACGAGCGTGCCCTTCGCGGAATCGCCCAAGGCGATCCAGAGCTTGTAATTCGTGATTTCATGCGGGACCCTGCGCGCTTCGAAGCACGTTCCCACCGATTCGCCGTTCGCGAGGCGCACGAGCGCACTGGGCTCGTGGCCATTGCACACGACAAGGGGAATGCCCGCAATCATGAGGACGCGTGCCGCGCGGATCTTGGTGACCATGCCGCCGCTTCCCACGGCGGAACCCACTCCGCCAGCAGAGGCGATGATTTCCTCGCTAATGAAATCGACGCGCTCGAGCTTGCGAGCCGAGGGATCGGTGCGAGGGTTAGCGGTGTAGAGGCCGTCGATGTCGGAGAAGATGACGCACATGTCGGCCTTCACGAGGCAGGCCACGAGCGCAGCGAGGGTGTCGTTATCGCCAAAGCGAATTTCCTCGACCGACGTGGTGTCGTTCTCGTTCACGACGGGCACGACGTTGTAGTCGAGCAACGCACGCAGCGTTTCGCGCGCGTGGATGTAGGCATGGCGGCTGGCCGTATCATGGCGCGTGAGCAACACGAGCGACGTAACCACGCCGCGCGCGCTGAATACTTCGTCGTACGCGCAGGCCAGAGCCCCTTGCCCAACCGAAGCGGCAGCCTGGAGGCTGGGCATGTCGGTGGGACGGGAATCGAGGCCCAGCACCTGCACGCCGCAGGCGATGGCCGCCGACGACACGATGATGGGCTTCCAGCCCGCTTCGCGGAGAGAAACGACCTGCTCGGCGAGTGAGCAAAGATACTCGCGATCGAGCACGCCCTTCTCGCCCACGAGCGTGGACGAACCGATTTTTACGACGATGACCTTTTCGCGAGCATGTTTCACTAGATGTCCAATCCCGCGTAGATGTCGTCGTGCATACGCGAGGACTCGAACTCGAAGGCGCGGCCCACGATGCGAATCTCGTCGCCATCGCGCGCGCCTGCCGCCTCGAGAGCGGCGTCGACGCCCAGGCGCTTCAGGCGATGCTGCAGGAAGGCGATGGCCTCCTCGTTTTCCCAGTCGCACTGAACGACCATGCGCTCGACCTGCGTGCCCACGACGCGGTAGACATCGGAGGACAGCTTGACGACCTCGTACTTCTGCTCGCGCGCCTGGCGCTTGCGCTCCCACACGTGATCGTAATGCGGCTCGGCTTCCGTGGCCTCGCGCGCAGCTTCGCGAATCGCATGAACGCGCGCGCCAATGGCAGCAGCCAGGGAATCGAGGCCCATGCCCGTAACGGCGCTGGTGAGATAGAGCTTCGGATCGATGGGGCTTTCCACGAACTCGTTGCCGCCCACGGCAGCAAGCGAATCGGCCTTCACGGCTTCGCGCAGGCGTTCCAGGTTGTCTTCGAACCCAGGCATGTCGACCTTGTTGGCCACAACGATGCGCGGACGCGAGGCAAACTCATCGGAATAGAGCTCGAGCTCGCGGTTGATGATGCGGTAATCCTCCACCGGGTCGCGACCCTCGAAGCCACCCGTGATATCGACCACGTGGACGATGATGGCGGTACGCTCGACATGGCGCAGGAATTCATGACCCAGGCCCTTGCCCTCGTGCGCGCCCTCGATGAGGCCGGGAACGTCGGCGATGACGTAGTCGTAATCGTCGCTGCGGACAACGCCCAGGTTGGGCTGGAGCGTGGTGAAGGGGTAATCGGCGATCTTGGGCTTCGCGGCGCTCACGCGGGAGATGATGGAGCTCTTGCCCGCGCTGGGCACGCCCACCAGAGCCGCGTCGGCCATGAGCTTCATCTCGAGCTCGATCCAGCCTTCATGCGCGGGTTCGCCCAGTTCGGCGAATGCGGGCGCACGACGCGTGGAGGTGACGAAGTGGATATTGCCGCGACCACCCACGCCGCCCTGCGCCACGACGACGGCATCGCCATCGTGCGTGAGGTCGGCGATGGTCTCGCCCACTTCCTTCGTTTCCTCGCTGTATTCGCGGACGATGGTACCCATGGGAACCTTCAGGATGAGGTCTTCCCCGTTCGCGCCATGCATGCGGCTACCCTTGCCGTGCGTGCCGCGCTGGGCCTTGAAATGATGCTTGAAGCGGTAGTCGATAAGCGAAGAGACGCTGCCATCGGCTTGGATGACCACGTTACCGCCACGACCGCCGTCGCCGCCATCGGGACCGCCCTTGGGAACATGGGCTTCTCGCCTGAAGCTCATGCAGCCAGCGCCGCCGTCGCCGCCTTTCACGTGGATATGTACCTTGTCTATGAACATATTCGTTTCGCCTGTCTATCGGCCTATACGTTACGTGCCATTCTAATGCAAAAGGGGCTCCCCACATTATGGGGAGCCCCGACACTACAGATTATGCGTTGGATTTACGCCTGCGGACGGACGTGAACCTTACGCTTGACGCCCTTCGTGTACTCGACGATGCCGTCGCACAGAGCGAACAGGGTGTCGTCCTTGCCACGACCGACGTTCTCGCCGGGATGGAAGTGCGTGCCGTGCTGGCGAACCAGAATGTTGCCGGTGATTACCTGCTCGCCGCCGAACTTCTTGCAGCCCAGACGCTGTGCGCGGGAATCGCGACCATTGCGAGTGGAACCGAGGCCTTTCTTATGTGCCATCTTACTTCAACTCCCTCGTTACTACTCAGCGTCTGCCGCGGCCTTTTCAGCCTTCTTGGCAGCAGCCTTCTTGGTGGTTTTCTTAGCAGCCTTTTCGCTGCCAACGGATTCGATCTGCACGCGAACCAGGTTCTGGCGATGACCGCGAAGCTTCTTGTAGTTCTTGCGCTTCTTGAACTTGAAGACGAGCTGCTTCTTGCCCTTGAACTGCTCGAGAACAACAGCCGTAACCTTCGTGGAAGCGGCCTTTTCGGAAACGGGCTCTACCTTATCGCCATCGACGATGCAGATGGCCTGGAGCTCTACCTTGCTGCCAGCTTCGGCATCAAGCTTTTCGACTTCGATGATGTCACCAGGGGCAACCTTGTACTGCTTGCCGCCAGTCTTAACGATTGCGTACATGTATATTTCTCCTTGAAAGTGTCAAAACGCAAGGCGTTAGTTTATCGGCGCAAAAACCGATAGTCAACGTCTTATTCAAGAAAATCCTGCACCTGCGCATAATACGCACACGTGTGCGCACGGGCGCGGATGGCTGCAATCGCGGTTGCGTGGATGCCGCAAAAGCAACTTATTTATAATACTTCCCCCACCCCGCCGATAACAATGAGAATGGAAACATATCCCGCTTTCCCATACAATCTAGATAGTTGAATAAGGGGGGCATCATGAATAGGGTCATTCGGGTAGTTGCAACCATACTCATCGCATCCACGCTCGCCGTGAGCATGTCGGCATGCGCCGCAAAGCAGGGCGACGACTCCGCCGCGAAGACGCAAACCGACACGAACGCACTTTCCCAAGATGGGAAAACCGAGACGAAGGCATCCACCATCACCGATGGCCCCACCGTGCGCGCGAAGATAGACGGCGCGCTGGCCGCGTCGTTCCAGAACGTCACGTGCTCCACCAGCACCGAAACCACCACCACGCTGGGACAGCTGCAGAGCAACGGCTCCTCGCAGACCACCGTGAAGATCGACGCATCGGGCGACCCCTGGCGCTACTACACGTCGTATTCGGTTCCCGGCGAAAACGACGAGCCCATCCAGCTCGAGATCTACATCCAGGGCGACGACGCCGTTGTGCTGGAAGGCGAAGCATCCATCGGCGTGAACGTGGGCGGAAACGAAATGCAGGCCCTCGTCACGCGTCCGGGCCTGTACTTGAACGCCGAATGGGTCGATGCGCTGCTCGACCGCGCGCAGAGCTGGCAGATGGAAGTGAACGACAAGGAAACGAAGGCCGCAGCGATGATCGAACCGCAGGCCATCGTAGATTTGGGACTCTTCGACACGAGCAGCTGGCCCCTCAATTCTGAAGCGCAGCTCGCCGCGCTCTCGTTCACCATCGACAACGACAACCACATCACGAACGCAACCATTTCCGTGGGCGTTACCGGAAGCGGTGCCCAGATGATCCTGAACCTGGTGAACGCCTACAGCGACTACAACACCACCGAGCTGGCCCCCACGCCCGAACCGCAGTACGTGGCCGCGCTAACCGAGTAGCCCACACTCGCAACAACAAGAAACGAAAAAGGGAGCGGCCGCGTGGCCGCTCCCCTGCTATATGGCGCTATGGGCGAATGAGCTTAGCGAATGCGCACCGCATCGATGAGGGAAACGAACTCGTCGACGGACATGGAGCCCTTGTCGCCTTCTTCGCGCGTACGCACGGAGACGGTGTTCTCCTCGACTTCCTTGTCGCCGATGACGAGCATGAAGGGCACCTTCTGGGCCTGGGCCTTAGCGATCTTCACGCGCATGGGCTCGTTCTGCTGGTACACGCTCACGCGGCCTTCGACTTTCTGAATGCGACGAGCGATTTCGTTCGCAGCATCCAGATGGCGGTCGGCGATGGGAATGATGACCACCTGCGTGGGCGCGAGCCACAGGGGCAGGTTGCCCGTGGTGTGCTCGATGAGAATGCCCAGGAAGCGCTCGATCGAACCGAACAGGGCGCGATGGAGCATCCAGGGGCGCTCCTCGGAGTTATCGGCCGTGCGATAGCTGATGTCGAAGCGCTCGGGCAGGTTGAAGTCGACCTGCACCGTGGAGCACTGCCACCAGCGGCCGATGGCGTCCTTCACCTTGATGTCGATCTTGGGACCGTAGAAGGCACCGTCGCCCTCGTTGATCTCGTACGAAATGCCGCGACGCTCGATGGCCTGGCGCAGGAAGCTTTCGGCCTTCTCCCACATCTCGTCGGTACCGATGGACTTCTCGGGACGCGTGGAGATTTCAGCCGTGTACTCGAAGCCGAACTCGCTCATGATGTTGTCGGCAAGGTCGAGGATGGCGCACACTTCGTCGACTACCTGGTCTTCACGGCAGAATACATGCGCGTCGTCCTGCGTGAAGCCGCGGGCACGCATGAGGCCGTGTACCGCGCCGGAAAGCTCGTGGCGGTACACCGTACCGAACTCGAAGAAGCGGATGGGCATCTCGCGGTAGGAGTGAATCGCGTTCTTGTAGAGCATGACGTGACCCGGGCAGTTCATGGGCTTTACGCCGTACTCGCTGAAGCGGGGCTCTTCCGCATCGCCTTCGTTGATCTGGAAGAAGTACATGTTGTCATGATAGTAGCCGTAGTGACCACTGGTCTTCCAAACGTCGGCCTTGTAGATGTGAGGCGTGATGACCTCTTCGTAACCACGGCGATACAGCTCGCGGCGCAGCCATTCCTGCAGCAGGCGGATGACGCGGGCGCCAGCAGGCAGATACATGGGCAGGCCAACGCCAGCCATGTCGTCCATCTGGTAGATGCCCAGTTCGCGGCCAAGCTTACGATGGTCGCGCTTTTCGGCCTCTTCCAGGTTCGTGAGGTACTCGGCCAGATCCTTCTTCTTGAAGAACGCCGTACCGTACACGCGCTGAAGCTGCTCGTTTTCGGCGTCGCCCTTCCAGTAGGCGCCTGCGACCTTCATGAGCTTGAAGGCGCCGATTACGCCAGCGCTGGGGATATGCGGGCCGCTGCACAGGTCGACGAAGCTGCCATGACGGTAGATGCTGATTTCGGCATCGGCGGGCAGGTCGTCGATATGCTCGGACTTGAACTTCTGGTTAGCGAAGATTTCCTTCGCCTGCTCGTGCGTGACGACCTCGCGCACGAAGGGCTCGTCGTTCGCGATGATTTCGGCCATCTTGGCTTCGATCTTCTCGAAGTCGCCCGAAGAAATGGACGCGTCGAGACCGAAGTCGTAGAAGAAGCCGTCGTCGGTCTGCGGGCCGAATGCAATCTGGGCACCCGGATAGAGAATCTGAACGGCTTCAGCCATGATATGGGCGCAGGAATGACGAAGGATTCCAAGAGCCTCGGGAGACTTGGCGGTGATGATTTCCACCAGAGCCTCGGGCGCAACGGCGGCGTTCAGATCGACGAGCTCGCCGTTGATCTTGCCCGCGATTGCGGCCTTCGCCAAGCCGGCGCCAATGGATGCCGCTACATCGGCAACCGTGGCCCCCTCCTGGATTTCCTTGTTCGTTCCGTCGGGTAGTACGATGTTCATATAACTTTCCTTTCGCCGGACGTAGACAAAACGTCTGCAAATACAAGGGCGCCCCGCATGATACGCAGGACGCCCAATTTACACTATGATATGCGGATATTAACCGCGAGCCTGCGTGGGATTGTGAGGACGCCCCTGAGAAGGCGTACCAGTAGTTCGACGTGCGCCCTGAGGACGACGACGCTGCTGACCCATGGGCTTTGCGCAATACGGGCATACCGACCACGAAGGGTCGAGTGCATGACCGCAGTTGGTGCAAAGGTTCTTCAGGCGCTGATGGCAATTCGGGCAGATGACGTAATCGGCTTCCACCGGATAGCCGCAGCTTGCGCATTCGCCATACTTCATGAGCTCGCGCTGCTTGAGCGCGATTTCAAGCTCCTGCTCGGAACGGTCGACGTCGAGCAGCGAGGGACGAAGGAGAACATATGCAAGAACGCCCAGACCGGGGACGAGGGCGACGATGGCCCAGATCCACCAGACAGCGCCACGCTGATATGCATCGCGGGCAACCCACACGACAACAAGCACGTACAGAATGACGAGCATGGCGATTACGGCCATGAACACGCCCTGCACCTGCGGCGTTATGAACTGTGAAAGCAATTCCTGCATAAACGTTTCCTTGTGTATAAACGATTGCACAACGGCCACCCCACAGGGCAACCGTTGTGCAATTATAGCAAACCGATGCTAGTTAAGTTCAGCAATCTGGCTTTCTACACGTTTCAACTGGTCGGCCAGGTCGGCGTGCTTGGCGCGGTCCTTCTCGATGATTTCGGGAGCGGCCTTCGCAAGGAAGCCGGGGTTCGAAAGCTTGCGCGCGAACTTCTCGATGTCCTTGGCAAGCGAGGCGCGCTGCTTTTCCAGACGTGCGCGCTCGGCTTCGAAGTCGACGTGACCGGAAAGGACCGTGTACACCTCGAGGCCCGTGCCCAGCGTGACGCTGGATTCCTCGGGCTTTTCGGCGCCGCAGCCCACGAACAGCGACTCGATGTTGCCCATGCCGCAGATGAGCTGCTCCTGCTGAGAGAGGAGCTCGGCGTCGGATTCGGCTTCCACCTTCACCGTAACGGAAAGCTCCTGCTTGGGCGAAATGCCATAGCGGGAACGCGTGGCGCGCACGGCGGAAACGACGTCGCACACCATGACCATGGCGCGCTCGGCCTGCTCGTCGCGGTACTTGGCCAGGCTTTCGGCCTCGGGCCATGCGCACGCGATGAGGTACGGGTCCTCCCCTTCCACCGGGAGCTCCTGGAAGATTTCCTCGGTGATGAAGGGCATGACGGGATGCAGCAGGCGCAGGGCGGTGTCGAGCACGAACACGAGGTTGCGCTGGCATGCCAGGCGGTCGGCGGCATCGCTGCCCTGCAGGCGGCTCTTCGAGAACTCGATGTACCAGTCGCAGAACTCGTTCCAGAAGAACGCGTACAGCTCGCGCGTGACATCGCTGAACTCGTAGGCGTCGAAGGACTCGTCGACGCGGGCAACCAGGCGCGCGAGGCGGCTGAAGATCCAGCGGTCGGCGGGCGTGGATACCTGGGGTTCGCCAGGCTCGAAGCCCTCGAGGTTCATCATGACGAAGCGGGCGGCGTTGCGAATCTTGTTCGAGAAGTTACGGCTGTTCTCGAGCTTGTTCTCGTTGAACTTCAGGTCCTGCGCACCCGTTACCTGCATGAGCAGGCCGAAGCGCATGCCGTCGGCACCGTAGTCTTCCATGAGCTTCAGCGGGTCGACGCCGTTGCCGCGGCTCTTGCTCATCGGCTTGCCGTCGGAGCCCATGACCGTGGGATAGATGATGACGTTCTGGAACGGGATGGCGCCCATGCAGTATTCGCTGGCCATGACCATGCGGGCAACCCAGAGGCCCATGATGTCGCGCGCCGTGGCGAGCACCTGCGTGGGGTACGCCTTCTGCAGCTCGGGAGCATGCGTTCCCTCGCGCGTCCAGCCCATCGTGGCGAAGGGCCACAGCTGGCTCGAGAACCAAGTGTCGAGCACGTCTTCATCTTGGCGAACGGCGGCGCCGCACTTCGGGCACTCGTGAATGTCCTCGACGCTGGCGTCTTCCCAGCCACATTCGTCGCAGTAGAACATCGGGATGCGATGGCCCCACCACAGCTGACGGGAAATGCACCAGTCCTTCAGGTTTTCCAGCCAATCGAGGTAGACCTGGCTCCAACGCGCGGGATGGAACGTGATTTCGCCGGATTCGACGGCCTTGGCCGCGGGCCCCTTCAGGCGGTCGACCGAGACGAACCACTGCTCGGACAGCCAGGGCTCGAGCTTGGTATGGCAGCGGTAGCAGGTCATGACGGAGTGGTCGTGGTCTTCCACGTGGTCGAGCAGGCCATGCTCCTCGAACCAGGCGACCACGGCTTCGCGCGCTTCGTCGCGCGTCATGCCGGTGAACTCGCCATAGCCTTCGACGACGTGAGCCGTCTCGTCGAAGATGTTGATCTTGGGAAGGTCGTGGCGCTCGCCCATGCCCCAGTCGTTCGGGTCGTGAGCAGGCGTGACCTTAACGAAGCCACTGCCAAACTCGGCATCGACGTAGTAGTCGCTGAAGATGGGGATCTCGCGGTCGACGATGGGCAGCTTCACCTTGGCGCCGACGAACTTCTGCTTGTCGGGGTCTTTCGGGGAAACGGCAACGCCCGTGTCGCCGAGCATGGTTTCGGGGCGCGTGGTGGCCACGATGATGTAGTCGAGACCGTCGATGGGCTCGACCAGCGGGTAGCGCAGGTGCCACAGATGGCCCGACTCCAAGTCGGATCGTAGCCATGTCGTTCTGTGAGCCAAGGAGTTGTGGAAGTGCCTTGTCTTCCTAAGACCGCTTGGCCTCCGACTTGTTTCGGGGCGCGTGGTGGCCACGATGATGTAGTCGAGACCGTCGATGGGCTCGACCAGCGGGTAGCGCAGGTGCCACAGATGGCCCGACTCC
>NZ_JAZZJS010000083.1:0-63753 GCF_056180635.1 Denitrobacterium sp.
CCCTCTCTGACTACATTCCCTCATTGAGCACCGAGCAATGCACTCTATTGTTCTGCGTTATCGCGCAGTTCCAGAGGGCGACGGAGCTTGATAGCTCGTCGCTTAGTTCGGCGGAACCAATTACACGATAGCAGATTTTAGAACATTCGTTCGATGCTTTTTTATGCGTAAGATGAATTTGGTTTTGGGTGTAACAGTCTCGTTTGCATTCCTCTTCGAATCTGTTGCAGACGAGTGGCAGGATGGTTTTGAGGCCTCTATTGCATGCGAGGTATTTATTTACTTGTCCATTGAGCATTTGGGGCGTCCAGCGCCTGCCTGCGCCATTGGGTGATGTAACGTCGGATAAAAAGAGCACTCCGCTTGGCTTCAGTAATCCCGTGAATGCCTCGCAAAAGTCTAGGTAGGGCGTTTTGGATACGCCGGCGCTATCAAGCTCGTTGAGCATCTTCGAGCTGATGATGAAATCGAATGAGCGCAAGGTGGTGGGGATGAGTGACTTGACATTCTCAAATGGCTTTGGCGCCGAAAAGACTTGGTCAATTGAGTGTATGGTTAGGTTTAATTCGATATGTGTATTCGCTTGAGCGAGCAGCTCTGCCATGAGTTCGTGAGCAATTTTGTTGCCTTCGATGGATGCGATTTCGACGGTGCCTGCCGAAGGGACATGTTTGCGTAGTGCAAGGATGAGACCGAGGAGGTCCCCGCCCGTGCCTGTCCCCACCGAGCAAATCGTGATGGAGCTTTGTTTGGTGAGTTTGCTTTGCAGCGTTCGGTCTGATAGAAGGCTGTCGAATATAACGAACGACTCGGCGAGGCTTCGTGGAAAATACGTTCCTAGATAGACAAGGACCTGGTCTTTGGTCGAATTGAGATTGCTATTGAAGGTCTCTTTTCGCCCTGCCGGTTGATGCGTTGCACCGAATTGCTCAAAGAGTAGCTTGTTGAGCCATTCGGGAAGTGAAACTCTGATTGCATCGTCCTGGCACGAAACCGTTGGGAATAGCGAGGAGCTTGAGTTGTGCGTGGTAATCATGCGCCACGTCCGATGCATGACGTCATGCGAAAATACGGGAGAGGCTTGAAGGCGAGTTTTCGGGCCCAGCAAGAGAGCCGGCACTCCCTTAGGCGCATACTGGCTGCAAAAACGGTAAAACTCAGAATGAAGAAGCAGTTCACGCGTCATCGTCTCCCTGAACGATAGGGCAGACGCCACGCGCGCTGGAAACAGAGGAGGACATCCACCCAAGTCGCCAGACAACCTAAAACGCGCAACCACGCATTAGAGGACGGGCAGATGCCCTCCTCTGCTGTGGTTAACGCGAATTAGATATAAGGTTGTCTGGCGTTAGCCAGTATATCACCATCTGCGCAAATGAGCGTAGTGCTATTGAATTGTTTCGGTGGTGTGGGTCGCTTAGCGGTATTGTTTGCTGTCGAATTCGGTGCGGTTTTGATAAGCCCGTATTGACGTAGTGACATCCAAAAGATCGGTTTGCTAGATTCGAATACGTGAAGAGGCGCGAAAGATGGGTAAGTCCCGCTGCGTTCGCAGGGGTCGCCTATGGCGGCTCTTTTGCGTTGGGGGGGTGGCGCGGAGGGTGCATATGCCTGATGGGCAAGATGGGCTTCAACCTGGAAGACGTCGCCTAATTCGCAATCTCGCTCCCAACATGAAAATCCCCGACCGGCTGCAGCGGTCGGGGATTTTCTCTCGTGCCTGCGTCTGCCCGTGCCGCGTTGAGCATGGGCTGCGAATGTAGGAGACCGAGCGATGCGGCGGCGCCTGTAGAGAGGGGGGTGCACGGCGCCGGGGAGGATTGCATCGCTGGCAGCGGCAGGGGCAGAGCGAAGGCTAATGGCACCGCCCCGCGAACCGGAGAAAGAATACGTGGGCCCGCGGGGCGAATAGGGAGGGGGCTTACCTTTCGGCCGAGTTACTTAATCTCGCCCAGGATATAGCGAACGGCGTGACGGCCGAAGGTAACGGTGCGGCAGTTGGCGTTGCCAATGAGCAGTTCGGGGTACGAACCGGCATACAGGCTGCCCGAGCAGTTGCCCACGGCGAACAGGCCTTCGATGGGGTTCTGCTCGGCATCCAGCACGCGCATGTTCTCGTCGATTTTCAGACCGTCGAGCGTGCACAGCACGTGGCCGCCGAAGTAGCAACCGGTGAACGGGGGCGTGGTCAGCGCGAACAGGTCCTTGCTTTCCTTGCCGAAGTCGGTGTCGACGCCGGATTCGCAAATCTTGTTGTAGCGCTCGACCGTGGCCTTCAGGGCATCGGCGGGCATGAGCAGCTTCTCGGCCAGCTCCTCGATGGTGTCGGCCTGCTGGATGATGCCGGCTTCCATGCCAGCCATGATCATGCCGTCGTTAGCCTCGAGGGTCAGGCCCTCGCCGTTCGACTCGCCGTCCAGGCGCGTGGTGGTGGAGGGGATGATACGCGAGCAACCAATGGTGTGGAACGCTTCGATCTGCTCCTTGTAGTTGGCATCCCAGATGGTGGCGATCTTGTTGTTGGGGTGGTACGTTGCCACGTTCAGCGGGTAGTCGTACGGGGAGCTCTCGCAGCACACGCGCTCGCCGCGCATGTTCACGCGCAGGAACGGCTGGTCGCCCATCCAGCAGCTCTGGCCCTGGTAGGGGTAGCCCAGCGATGCGTCGGGGGCAACGGCCGCGCGAGAGAAGGTCATGAGCGTGGGGTACTCGTCCATCACGCCGCCAGCCCACAGGCCCGCCTTGATGCCCGTGCCGATGTTACCGGCCTGGGCCATGGAAACGCCGCCGATGCTCGCGGCCTTCGGGTTCAGCTTCGCCAGCAGCTCGGGGTCGGCTTCGTAGCCGCCCGTGGCCAGGATGACGCCCTTGGAGGCGGTGATCTTGATGTAGCCGTCGCTGTTCTTCGCGATGGCGCCGGTCACCTTGCCGGAGGAGTCCTGCGTCAGCTGTACGAGCTCGGTCATGTAGCGAATTTCGGCGCCCCACTTCTCGGCGGCGTCGGCCAGGTAGTCGCTCACGCCGGGCAGTGCGCTCATCTTGGCGGAGGGGTCAGAGGTCTTGGCAGCCTTTTCCTCGGCCTTTGCCAGCTCTTCCTCGGTGTACTTGCAGTTGAAGCCGTGCTGGATGGGCGGAACGGGCCAGATGCCGTGGAAGTCGCCGCCCGTGTCGGTCTCGAAGAACGGCACGGCGTTGTAGTCGGCCACCACGTCGGTGATCCAGTCGAAGGTCTCGCCGCTTTCCTCGATCCACGTGCGGGCAACGCGCGGGTTGCACCAGCCGTTGGTGTAGCGCGTGAGCTCGTTCATGACTTCCATCTTGTCGACGTGCACGCCGTACTTCTCGTCGTCGCGCGAACCCACAACGCCGAAGTAGGTCTTCAGCGTGCCGTGCGACTGGCCCTTCTCGATGGTGAGAACCTTCGCGCCGGCCTGCGCTGCCACGGCGGTGGCTACGATGCCGCCCGAGCCGAAGCCGCATACCAGGATTTCGCAGCTGGCTTCCTCGGCGATGGTGAACGAGGACTCGTCAGCCGGCGAGCCGTACCAATTCTCGGTGGCGGCTTCGGCGGTTGCCTCCTTGTCCTTGCTCTTGGAAGACGCCGGCGCGCAGCCCGCTACGGCTCCCAGCGTGGCGATGGCGCCCGATGCCAGGCCTCCCTTGATGAATGATCTGCGGTCCAAATTCATAATCTACCCTTCCTCTCTCTCCTTGCGTCAGAGTGAACATGTCGCGGAATTAACTGCGTGACTCTGCGGTCTCGCGACCTCCCTCCGCGTTGACCTAAAGGTATTCGCCGCTCGCGAAAATCGGTATCGCTAAAAGGCGCCAAACATGTCACCAAAAAGTAGTAAAATCACTATTCACGAAGCGAAACGAGGGGTTTTCGCGGTATCGTTCTTCTTTGTTATTCGGCAATGGGCGTAGGGAAGGGACCACGGTCGAATTCATGGCATGGAGCCGCTTCAAAGAGTTTCTCGGTCAGAAAATGGTCTTGCTGGCTAGCTTTGCGCTTGCCGGCCCCCTTGCCTTCCTGCAAACGCTTCTATTCCGTCCTAAAATGCTCACTCCGTATCTGTCGGGGGCCGAAGGCGTCATGCCCGTCGAGCTGCAGACCATCGCCACGGTGGTGGTGTTCGCGCTGTCGTGCATCGCTTGCCGCGCGCTGGGCCGTAGGCTCAACCGCGCCGCGGTTGTTCTTGCGGGCGTCGTGGCGCCGCTCGCGTGCGCCTTCGTGGTCGCGCTCGTGCGCGATGTGTCGGTGGCGCCGGTTGTTTCCGCCGTGCTCGCCATGTCATGCGGCGTCATTCTGTATGACGTGCTCGATTCCGACCCGTTCAGCTTCACGGGCGAGCTTTCCTGGTACGCTTCAAGCGCGGTTATCAGCATCGGCGTTTCGGCGGTGCTTTCGCACGTGTGCTACGCGGCGTTTCCCACCGACGCCGATGCCACGGTGGCCCTGTGCGCCGTGGTTGCCACCGCGGGTGCCGTGGGGCTGTTCTTGCGTACGTCGCCGAGCGATGCCGAAGGCGAAAAGCCAGCTGAGCCCGTGCGTGCCGAAGCCAATACGAATGTGGCGAAAGTCGTGTTCGACGTGGTGCTTCCCATCGTTCCCGCCGTGTGCATCTGCTCGTTCAGCCTGGGCAGCGCGCTGAACGAGGAGTTCATCGAAACCACCATGCGCATGTGGGTCCCGTTCCTGGTGGGCTTGCTGGCAACGCTCGTGGTGCTGGTAGGGCTCGTCATTCGCTGGAGCCGCAGCGCCGACGAGCGCGGCACGGAAATCGCCTTGTTTGCCAGCGTGCCCTGCGCGCTGGGCATCGTGGCGGTGTTCTCGTCGGGGGTCGTTCTTCCCGAAGACGCGTTTCCGCTGCTCATCTGCTCGAACCTGCTTTTCATTGCGCTCGTGTGGATTGACGTCATCTACCTCACGGGTCGTAGCGTGTTTTCGTCGCCCACGGCGCCCATCGTGTCACTCGCGATGCTTCTGCTGGTGTTCTGCATCGGCGTGTATGCTGGCTCGAGCCTTCCACGCATTGTGCTGCTCAATATCGTCCTCGTCGCCATGGTGGCCTACATGGTCTACCTCACGTTCTATGCGCAGCGTTCGAATCCCACGCGCGCCATCGAGGAAGCCGTGCGATCGTCGCATAGCGAGCCCAAACTGTCCTTCGACGAGATGCGCGAGGAAGCTTGCGCGCGCATGGCAGCCGATTTCGGGCTGTCCTCGAAGGAGTCCGAAATCCTTCCGCTGCTGGTCACGGGCATTTCCGCATCGGCCATCGGGCGCAAGATGTACATTTCGTACGAGACGGTGAAGACGCACAAGTACCGCATCTACCGCAAGTTGGGCGTGCATAACTTCGAAGAGGTGCTCGAGTTGTTCGAGGAGTACGTTCGTTCCGCAGCGCGTCAGTAGCGCTGGTTTCCCTTACCCAAACGCTCCGCGCGTGCTTGCGATGGCGGCGCGAATGTCGGCGGGCGTGCGCAGCCTGCGTGCCGGCGGGATGCCGCATGCCTCTTCCACTAGGTCGGTTACGGGCGTGCGGTAGTTGAACAGGTACCAGTTCTGCTGTAGGTGCATCCCCTCCATGTGCAGGAGCGCGTCGGCCATGTTCGCGGCGTTGTATTGCCAGTTCGTGCGCCAGCGCAGGAGTCGCAGCGCCATGAATGCCGCGTAGCAGATGAGGAAGTGCGCGCGTACGTGGTCGTCGTGCGCGACGGGGTAGGGCATGGGGCTGAAGTCGGCTTCCATGACCTGGAAGGGCTCGGTGAGACGCCAGAGCTCGCGGAACAGGTTGAATATGCGCGCCGCCCCCAGCTTTGTTTCGCTCGTGATGGCGCACGCGTAGCCGCGGCTGCGCAGCACCACTTCTTTCACGTCGAGCGTGGCTGGCGTGTTTGAGTCGCTCTCGCACACTTCCAGCTCGATCGTGCGCGTGCGCGACTTCACCTGATACGTGCCCTTTTCGCTGCGGACGTAGCCGCGTGTGGCGCTTGCCCAGGTGGCGAGTTCGCTTTGCGCGGGGATGGGCTCGTAGAACACGAAGCCGTCGCCTTGCTGGGAAAGCGAGTTCATCGCCGCCGGTAGGTTCGAAAGGCGCCCGGCGATAACTACGGCGCGTTCCATGCGATGCTCCTGCCGTGCCCAGTGGGCCAGCTCGGCGAGTTCGCGTGCGCTCGGTTCGCCCGGCAGCAGGCGATAGTCGAGCGGAATGCCCTCGGCATCGGCGAGCATGCACATCCAGTGCGTTTCCCGCGTTGGCTCGCGCTGTTCGTTTTCGGGGCCTTCGCCTGCGCTTGCCTGCGCGCTGCCGTGCGGGTCGACGTCATTCGTGGGTGCGAACGAGAAGGGCGCGCACACCAGGTAGCCGCACGAGCGGTCGTAGGGGCGCACGGCTTCGCAGGCGTTGCGCATGGCACGCACGAGCTTTTCGTCGTTCTTCGCGAAGCACACTAGAGCGGCGTAGACGTTTTCGTACGAGAATGCGCAGGTACGCGGGAAGGCGCCGCGACGTTCCCACGATTCGCGCTTCGAAGCTACGTGCATCATGCGTTCCGTGGCGAGCATCTCGAAGATGCGGCCGGCGGCGTGCGGGAAGTGCTCGTGGCTGCAGCGCGCGTTGAAGAACTGCTTCACGCCCAGCGCGTCCAGGCAGCCCAGGGCCACGGCCGACCCCAGGCGCAGGGCGGGGGCGTCGGTGTCGTCGATTTGCGCATCGCGCCCGAACCGCAGTTCAACGGGCGCATCTTTCTGCGCTTCCCGTTCGTTCAGCTGGGAAACGTAGTCGCGGAAATGCGCGACGGGGTCGTCGTAGTGGTCGAGGTAGGAATCGGCGTAGCCAAGCGTTTCCACCGTTCGCGTTTTGGTGGTTCCCCCTTCGCGGTAGTTCTGCACCACGGAAAGGTACTGGCGCCCCTTGCGCTTCTGGATCTTCAGATGCACGCTTGCTCCTTCGTGTTACCCGCATGATTTCAAAACAATGGTAGCCAATGTGGCAACCCGATACAATCACCACGTTCAATCCCGCGCGGGGTATATGGGGCGCGGGCAAAGGTTGGAGAGGATTGTATGACCTATCGGGAAAAACTACTTCAGGCTAATAGGGAGGCGAAGGCCACGGTCGTCGCGCTCGCTGCCACTATCGTGGTGTGGATCGTGCTCGGGTTCGGGCTTTCGGGGCTCGACGTGCAACTCTTCCATACGCCTATCTGGATTATCGGTGGCACGGTGGGCACGTGGCTGTTTGCCATTGCCGTGGCTGTCGTGCTTGGGAAGAAGGTCTTCGCCGACTTCCCGCTCGACGACGTAGAGGGCGAGGTGCGCAATGACTAACGACGTCTTGGCTGGTCTGCTGCCTATCTCCCTCTTCCTGCTCGTGGCGCTTGCCGCGGCAGTCTATGCGCGTCGCGCGGCACGCGCATCCGCTTCGGGCGGTTTCGTTTCGGAATACTTCATCGGCAACCGTAGCCTGGGTGGCTTCGTGCTCGCCATGACTACCATCGCCACGTACGGCTCGGTAAGCTCCTTCGTGGGTGGCCCGGGTCAGGCCTGGAGCATTGGCTTCGGCTGGGTGTACATGGCGGGCGTGCAGGTAACGACGCTGTTCATCCTCTATGGCATCATGGGCAAGAAGATGGCGCTCATCAGCCGCCGCCTGGGCGCGGTCACGGTGGTCGACGTCATTCGCGAGCGCTATCAGTCGAACGTGCTCGCCGGCATTTCCGCGCTCATCATCGTGGTGTTCTTCGCGGCCACCATGGTTGCCCAGTTCGTGGGCGGCGCGAAGCTATTCGAGGCCGTTACGGGCTATTCGTACAACATTGGCCTGTGCATCTTCGGCATCGCGGTCATCCTGTTCACCACCGTGGGCGGCTTCCGCGGCGTGGCCATCACCGATGCGCTATGCGGCATCGCCATGCTCGTGGGCATCGTGGTGCTTGCGGGCGGCATCCTTTCCGCTGGCGGCGGCTACGAGAACATCATGGATGCCATCGCATCGAACCATCCCGAGATGCTGGAGCCCACGTCGGGTGGCAACATGCCCATCTCGCTGTACTTCACGCAGTGGCTGCTGGTGGGCATCTTCACGTTCTGCCTGCCGCAGTCGGTGGTGCGCTGCATGGGCTTCAAGGACACGAAGTCGCTGCGTCGCGCAATGATTCTTGGCACGGTAATCATCGGTGCCATGATGATTGGCGTCACCGCGCTTGGCGTGCTGGCTGCTGGCATTCTGCCTGGTAGCCTGGCCGATTACGGCGGAAGCGTCGACAACATCATTCCGCAGGCCATCGTCGACAGCCTGCCGCCCTGGCTTGCGGGCATCGCCATCGTAGGCCCCATCGCGGCTAGCATTTCCACGGTATCGAGCCTGCTCATCGCCAGCTCGTCGGCTATCGTGAAAGACTTGTGGCTCCATCGTGGCGCCCGCTCGGGCAAGCAGCTTGGCGACCGCACGATTGCCCGTGCGAGCCAGGTCGTTACGCTCGCGATAGGCGTGATCGTGTTCGTGCTTTCCATCGTGCCGCCCAGCGTCATCTGGAAGATCAACATGTTCGCGTTCGGTGGCCTGGAAACGGCGTTCTGCTGGGTGTTCGTGGGCGCGTTGTTCTGGAAGCGCGCGAACAAGGCGGGCGCAATCGCCAGTATGGCGGGCGGCACGTTCGCGTACTGCCTCTGCATGGCCATTGGCTTCAAGCCGTTCGGCCTGCATCAAATCGTCATTGGCATCACCGTGGCGTTCCTGCTCATGGTAATTGGTTCCTACCTGGGCAAACCTTCCGATGGCAAGCGTCTGCGGGCGTTCTTCCCGGAAGCCTAGATTGCGGCTTGGTGGCGGTACGGTAGCGTGCCGCCACCTTCTGGTATCCTTCTACCGAAACACGTAACGAAGGAGCATACATGGCCGAAACCCGGGCGAATCCGCCCTTTCATAGCTTTACTTTCACGATGGTGCAGGCGGGCCGGGGGCGTTCCCTGTTCCGCATGACGCGCACCGAAGCCGGCACGTACGAACTGCAGGTTGAGCAGGGCGTTGGCAATCCGCCTGCCGTGCGCTTCACGCGCGAGATGCCGCAGGAGTCGGCTCAGCAATTCAAGGACGAGCTCGATGCAGCCGGCGTGTTTGGCTGGGACGAGGAATATGCCGACAGTTCCATCGACTACGGCATGAAGTGGAACCTGTCGGTCGTCTTCAAGGAAGGCGTGTTCAGCATGCGTTCGCGCGGCGGCTCCATTACGCCTCCGCACTTCGATGACCTGCTGGAATCCATGTACAAGCTCGATTTGCCGCGTCCGCAGCAAGAAGAGCGGCCCGCCCAGGCGGATGCGTCCGATTTGTCCGCTCTGCTGGGTGGCGGCGGCATGCCCGAAGGTGGATTCGATCCCGAAGCGCTTCGCCAGGTGCAGGAAATGATGTACGATGCCCAGGCGAACCCTGCTGAATTCCAGCGCAACATGCAGCGCGAATTCCGTTCGCTCCCCGCCGATCAGCAGAATCAGCTGCTCGATATGTTGGGGAATTTCGGTATGGCATCCCGTTCGTGGTGGGAAAACTTCCTGCGCGGAGGAATGTAGGAGAGGTTATGGCTATCAACTACCAGCTCGCTAAGTTTGTCACGTCGAACGCGAAGGCAAGTCAGGTCGCGCCGTCAGTGCGTCCCGAAATCTCGTTCGTGGGTCGTTCCAACGTGGGCAAGAGCTCTCTCATGAACAAGATCTTCCGCAGGAAAGACCTGGTGAAAGTGGGCGGTACGCCTGGCAAGACGCGCCAGATCAACTTCTTCAACGTGGGCGACGTCGACTTTGTCGACCTGCCAGGCTATGGCTACGCGAAGGTCTCGAAAGCCGAAATGGATGCATGGCGCCCGCTCATCGAGGGGTACTTCACGCAGGATCGCAAGTACGCCCTCTGCGTGCTGCTGGTGGACATCCGCCACGATGCGAGCCCGCTCGACGTGCAGATGATCGAATTCCTGCAGGCGCACGAGATCCCGTTTATGATTGCCTTCACGAAGGCCGACAAGCTGGGCACGAACAAGAAGCGCCAGCAGGTTGCGTCGTTGTGCCGTCAGCTGGCCGTGGCGGGTGATGTGGTGGTTGTGCCGTGCAGCTCGCATTCGGGCGAGGGTGTCGACGACATCCGCACGCTCATCGAGGACGCGGTGCAGCAGGCGCTGTAGCCTGCGCTGCGCGCTGCCCTAGGAAAGCTTCTTGCCAATCTTTTCGCCCAGGTCGATGAGTTCCTGGCGACTATGAACCCCCGTTTTGCCGTAGATGCGCCGCAGGTGCGTGTCTACGGTGCTTTTTGATATGCCCAGTTCGCTGGCGATGCGCTCGCTTGTGCGCCCGTGCAGCGCGTAGGGCAGGATTTCCGCTTCGCGCTTCGAGAGCTTTGACTGGTCGGTGATGTAAGTGCACACGAGGTCGAACTCGTCGCGGTCGGTAACGATTTCCGAGAGGTCGGAAAAGTCGCGTTCGCCGAATAGGAACACATACGATAGAAGCACCAGGGTACCTGCGATGACGATGACGACGTAGGGCGTGGATTCCGTGTTCCATGCAGCGTCGATGCCGTTCGCCAGCAGCACGCCTGCAAGCTCGCCCGTGAACAGAGCGGTGAAGCCCACCGAAAACGACGCGAATGCGTCGATGCCCGCGATGCTTGCCATGACTAGGAACAACGAGATGAGAACGGCCTCGAGGCCCAGGTAGCCTGCCAGCACCACGGCGTCGCCCGGGAGGGGCATGGCGCCCGATTCCGCTAGCGGCATCATGAGCGTGCCGAAGAGCATGACGAATACCGCCAGGCGGTACGTCTTGTTCAGCGCTGCGCCCTTGCCGAAGCCATCGGAGGTGAGCAGCGAGATGGAGCCGATGAGGAAGGCGCCGAACAGCACCATAGAAAGCTGGTAGTTGGGGCTTGCGGCCGAGCCGGGGTTGGTGCCGAACGTTTCCATGAGGCCTGCAGCCATGCCGAAGAGCAGCGTGCCGCTGAGAATCTTCAGAGTGAGGTTGCCCGCCTGCTCGCGCACCGATTCGGTGGCGGCGAGGGGTGCGCGATCGCCTGGGTCGGACGCATAGATGTACAGCGCGCTGATGATGGGCAGCAGGCGGATGGCGATGAGCATTTCGCTCGTTTCCACGAACGAGAAGACCACGCACAGGAACGCTCCCAGAAGCGAACCGGTGAATACCTCGGGGACCGACGTGCGCGTGGAAACGCGCCCGAATGAGCGGCCCCATCCGGTAAGGAGCAGCGAATTGGGTATGCCAATGAGGGCGCCTTCGGCGATGACGAGCGCCTGGGGCGCGTCGGGGAAGAACGTGGGTAGAAGCGAAGCGAGTGCCATGATGGCCGCGTACACGAACATGAAGGGCCGTGCGAGTACGGTTTCGCGTGCCTTTGCGGGCAGCGAACGCGGTACGCCGAAGCCCACCACCATGAAGAGAAGGATGAACGCCAAATCGGCGCGCTCGAGCGAAAACGCCCCGAAATCGAGGGCGCGATTCATGCCCATATAGAAAAGGAAGAAGACGAATCCTTGGTTGCATGCGAAGCCGACGATGCGGCGCGAAGAGAGCTCGTTTGCGGGCTTTTGCGTTTGAGCCATAGCCGTGATCCTCTCTTCTCCTAGGGTGCTGCGCGGGCGCGCGCGGCGCTTCGTTCCATTTCCTTGGCTCCGATGATACCAGATGCGCGATTCGGGCGAAAATCAGGCCGCTACTCACTTTGCATGACAAGAAAATGACCCATTTTCCGAATTTCCTTATTTTGCATGATAGATAAACATGCAGGTCATGGGGCATACTGCTAAACGTGCCGAGCGCAGAGGGCGGCAAGCCCCAAAATCGGCGCATGACAGCGAAATCGACCGTCATGCGTAGTAGATCGCCGGTGCGGGCCCTGTTTTCGGGCCATGAACAGAGAAGCAATGCATGGCTGCATGCGAAGAAGAAGCCATAGGAGGCACTCATGAAATTTGGCGGTATTGGCGTTCCCGAGCTCGTTATCATCCTCGTTGTCGTTCTGCTCATCTTTGGGCCCAAGAACCTTCCAAAGCTCGGTAGCTCCATTGGTCGTACCATCAAGAACCTGCGTTCCGGCATGAAGGAAGGCGAGGAGGAGACCGAGACCGAGGCAGTAGAGGCTGAGGAAGAGTCCGAGCCCGAGAAGATCGAGGCCGAAGCTCCCAAGAAGAAGGTCGTTAAGAAGAAGGTTGTGAAGAAGGAAAGCGCCGCCGAAGAGGCGTAAGCCATCCATCTTCTGAAGTCGCCCGCCGGCCCCTCCCTCCCACAGCTGGTGTGTGCATGTATCGGGCCAGATGCGTACCGCGCATCTGGCCCGTTTTGTTTTTCCCGACGGAAAGGTTTCAATCGGAAAACTGTCTGAAGTGGATGACGTGAATCGTGCTCGGGTGCGTATAATGCTGCAAGACGAGAATGCCCGCCCGTTCGGGCCCCTTGCCCGCGGCTCGCGCTGCGGCGCATGACGAGGAGAAGCTATGCCCAATATCGCAGATACCGTCGAACTCCTTCAGAAGCTTGAGGGTTCGGCTATTCGCGTTCACGAGCGCAAGTGCGCGGTAGTGCGTAATCGCAACGTGCGTTGCCGCAGGTGCGCCGAGGTGTGCACGACAGGTGCCATCTCCGTCGACCCCAACACGAACAGCCTCTCGGTGGAGCCCAGTGCCTGCATCGGGTGCGGAACGTGCGCCACGGCATGCCCCACGGGCGCGCTCGAGCCGCGCGATCCCTCCGATGCCGAGTTCCTGCAGAAGTGCGCAGCTGCCATGGCTGCAGTCGATGCGGAAGCGGAATCCGCCGGCGAAGAGGCGCCCCATCTGGCGATTATTGCCTGCGAGCGCATGCTCAAGAAGGCCGAGGGCCTGTTCGACCCCGCGAAGGTTGTGGCGGTTCCCTGCGTGGGCCATGTGGACGAAAGCGCCGTGCTGGCACTGTCTGCCGCGGGCGCGCATCGCGTGCGCGTGGTGCATGGCGAGTGCGAGGAGTGCCCGCATCGAACGGGCTTCCTGATGGCGCAGGCCGTCGAGGCGAATGCGAATCTGCTGCTCGAAACCTGGAAGAGCGATGCGCGCATGAAGCTTTCCGCGAAGCTGCCGCGTGCCGCCCGCAAGGGCGCCGATGCCGAGTTCGACGCTGCTCGCCGCGATTTCTTCCGCGGTATGCGTGGAAGCGCGCGAGAGGCCGCCGTAGTTACCGCCGACTTCGCGCTCGAGAGCACGCTGGGCGTGAAGCCCCCCGAAGAACCGAAGTACAGCCGCGTTACGGAAGACGGCACCCTGCCGCATAGCGTGCCCGCACGCCGCGAGCGCCTGCTGGGTGCCTTGGCCGATATGGGCGAACCGGAAGACTATCTCATTGAGTCACGCCTGTTCGGCCAGGTGGTTATCGACAAAGATGCGTGCAATGGCTGCCGCATGTGCGCGGTGTTCTGCCCCACGGGCGCCATTCGCATGTGGAATGGCGATAGCGAGGACGACGAGCGTTTTGGCATCGAGCATTACCCCGGGTATTGCGTGCAGTGCCGCACTTGCGAAGATGTGTGCCTGCGTCATGCGCTTACGCTTTCCACCGAGGTGTTTGCCGAAGACGTGGCGTCGGGGCGCACCGAGCGTACTGAAATGGAGCTTCCCGAGTTGGAAAACAACTTCGGCCTCAATAATTACCGACGCGCCATGAGGTTCCAGAAGAATAAGAAGTAAGCGCAAGTCAATCAGTCAAATCCGGTTGCAAATGCCGAGGGTCGTCATAGCCGCCATGGCTATAATGGCGAATTGTGCTATGCATGTGGGAGGTAGCGATGGATTCAACACGTATGATGCTTCAGAGCCCGGCGATTGCCATCGTCGGACGCCATAACTCCGGCAAGACCACGCTGGTAGAGCGCGTCATTGCCCAGCTCACCGAGCGCGGCTTGGACGTGGGCAGCGTGAAGCATCATGGCCATCGCGGCTTCGAAATCGACATTCCCGGGAAGGATTCCTGGCGCCATCGCCAGGCGGGCGCCACGGAAGTGGTCATTTCCGCCCCAGGGCAGATCGCGACCATCCGCACGTTCGATGGCGAAGCGGAATGCGACGAAATCGTGGGGCGCATGCCTGGTCACGACTTGGTAGTGGTAGAGGGGTACCGCAAGAGCGGCCTGTCCACCATCGAGGTCATGCGCTCGGGCAATCCGCACGACGAGCAGGTGGCAGAAGCGTTCCTGGCCGCAGCGCGCGCCGGGGAGCCCCTCACGGAAGACTTCATCCAGGCCGCACGCGCCGCACGCATGGCCGCCCCCGAAGAGGCACCCGCCCCCGGTACTGCGGTCGAAGCGGGGAAGATGCCCACGAGCGCGACCGTTGCCGTGGCCACCGATATTCCCGCTGCACGCGAAGCAGCCGATCTGTACGGCGTTCCCGCCTTCGGCCTCGACGATATCGAGCCTATCTGCGACTTCCTGCAGGAACGTTTCACGCGTCACCGCGTGAGCGTCGTCATTCAGGCCGGTGGCGAGAGCCGTCGCATGGGACGCAGCAAGGCGACCGTGCCCTTCTGCGGGCGCCCGCTCATCATGCGCCTTGTCGAGCGTCTATCGCCCGTGGCCGACGAGCTCATCATCACCACGAACGAGCCCGAAAACCTCTCGTTCCTGCATAGCGTGTACCCGGAACGCGACATTCGCCTGGTGCGTGACGTACGCGACGAGCGAGGCGCGCTTCCCGGCATGCTCACCGCCTTCAAGGCCGCGAAGTTCCCGTTCGTGGCAGTTGTCGCGTGCGACATGGTGTTTGCGTCTCCGCGCCTGGTGAGCGCCGAGGCATTCGAGCTTTGCCAGACGCGCGCCGACGTGGTGGTGCCCGTGAACAAGCATGGTTTCGAGCCCATGCACGCCGTGTACCGCCGCAAGACCTGCCTTGAGGCCGTCGAGCGCATGCTTGATGCGGGCGAAAAGCGCGTGCAGAGCTTCTATCCGCTGGTGAAAGTGCAGGAATTTCCCCAGAAGCGCGTACTCGACGCAGAGCCGCGTGGCCGCTGCTTCGTGAACGTGAATACGCCCGAGGAATTGCGTGCCATGGAGCATGCGATTATGTACGGCACCGACGACTAATCGCCCGAATCACGCGCTTCTGCACCCTAAAAATCGCCCTCTACCACGGCGTATGTTCGTCTGCCGTATCGATGCTTGCGCAAGCTGTTTGTATGTTAGAATATTCGGGTGCTTTAGCGTGCTAAAGTGAAGTTTGTGCGTATACATGACAGGAACCGAAGGGTGCTTCGAGCCCGGGGAGGGGACTCATGAACAAAAGGATCGCGGCCATCGCCGCATGCGCTCTGGCTGCTTGCGTGGCCGTATTTGGCCTGGTAGGGTGTTCGAATTCCAATTCGAGCGACGGCAAGACGCTCGTGGTTGGCTTCGATAGCGCCTACCCGCCGTACGGCTTCATCGCCGACGATGGCAGCTACACGGGCTTCGACCTCGACCTTGCCAAGGAAGTGTGCAATCGCAACGGCTGGACGTTCCAGGCCGAGCCTATCGATTGGAACGCGAAAGACGCCCTGCTTGGCAGCGGCGCCATCAACTGCATCTGGAACGGCTTCACCGTGGAAGGCCGCGAGGGCAACTACGCGTTCAGCGATTCCTATATGCTGAACGAGCAGGTCATCGTCGTGCGCTCCGATAGCGGCATCAACAGCCTGTCCGACCTGGCCGGCAAGACGGTCCTCACGCAGGTCGACTCCGCTGCGCTCGACGTGCTCGAGGGCGATCAGGCCGAGCTGGCCGCTACCTTCAAGGGCGGCGCCCCGCAAACCATCGGCGATTACAACAACGCCTTCCTGCAGCTCGAGTCCGGTGCGGTCGACGCCGTGGCATGCGACCTGTCCATCGCGCAGTACCAGATGGCTGCCAAGTCTAATGTATATACCCAGCTCAGCGAGTCTCTTTCCAGCGAGCACTATGCCGTTGGCTTCGCTGTGGGCGACGAGGAAACCGCTGCTCAGGTAACGGCTACCCTCAAGGCCATGTACGAAGACGGCACCGTGAAGACGCTGTGCGAGAAATATGCGGAATATGGCCTGGACTATTCCAACTGGATTTTGAAATAGGCGATAATCTGGAACCCGTCTGCCGTGGCAGGCGGGTTCTTTGCGTTTACGCGTGGTTATCCCCAATGGCTTTCGGAATGCTGAACGCCGGAAGATGCGCACCTGCTGGCGCCCATCTTCCGTTGCTCAGACGAGTTCAATAAGAGGTGTGTAATGGATTTTTCAACGATGATGGGTCTGCTCGGCAGTGGCTTGCTGCTCACGGGGCAGATTTTCCTCGTCACGCTGGTGGGCGCCCTTCCGCTGGGCGTGCTGGTGGCACTTGCGCGCATGAGTCGCTTCAAGCCGCTGGCCTGGCTCGCGCGCTTCTATATCTCCATCCTGCGCGGCACGCCGCTCATGCTGCAGCTCATGGCGCTCATGTTCGGCCCGTATTACCTGTTCGGCCTGCAGATGGGTGGCGACTGGAAGTTCTGGGCCTGCGACATCGGCTTCATCCTGAACTATGCCGCCTACTTCGCGGAAATCTACCGCAGTGGCATCCAGTCCATTCCGCGCGGCCAGTACGAGGCCGCCGAGGTCTTGGGCTATTCGCGCACGCAGACCTTCATGAAGATCGTCTTCCCGCAGGTCATTAAGCGCATTCTGCCTGCCATGGGCAACGAGATCATCACCCTGGTGAAAGACACGTCGCTAGCGTTCGTGCTGGGTCTCATGGAAATGTTCACGCGCGCTCAGGCCATCGCGGCGAGCCAGGTGTCCATGATGCCCTACCTCATCGCGGCGCTCATTTACTGGGCATGCTGCCTCATCATCGAATTCCTCATGAATCGAGCCGAAAAGAAGCTCGACTACTACCACGACTAGAAAGGACGCGCGATGAAAACGAATACCGATACGGTCGTGCGCCTTTCGCACGTGCGCAAGAGCTTCGGCTCCAATGAAGTACTGAAGGACATTTCCCTCGACGTGCGCAATGGCCATGTCGTGAGCATCATTGGCCCTTCCGGCAGTGGCAAGTCGACGCTCCTGCGTTGCGCCACGCTGCTGGAGCGCTTCGACGACGGCTGCCTGTCGTTCGGCGACCTGCAGGTTGCCCATAGCGAAAACGGCTCCGCCGTGTATGCGAGCAAGGAGCGCCTGCACGAGGCGCGCCAGCATTTCGGCCTGGTGTTCCAGAACTTCAACCTGTTCCCGCACTACACGGTGCTGAAGAACATCATGGACGCGCCCATCTGCGTGCAGAAGCGCGACCCGGAGGAAGTGGAAGAGGAAGCGCGCGAGCTCATCAAGCGCATGGGCCTGGCGGGCAACGAGAACAAGGTTCCCTGCGAGCTTTCCGGCGGCCAGCAGCAGCGCGTGGGCATTGCGCGTGCGCTGTGCATGAATCCCGAAGTGCTCTTTTTCGACGAGCCCACCAGCGCGCTCGACCCCGAACTCACGCAGGAAGTGCTGCGCGTCATTCGCGACCTTGCGGCGCGTCACATGACGATGGTCATCGTCACGCACGAGATGGGTTTCGCGCGCGACGTAGCCGACCATATTGTCTTCATGGACGGCGGCGTAATCGTGGAACAGGGCCGTCCCGAAGAGGTTATCGAGAATCCCCAGCACAATCGCACGAAGGCGTTTCTCAGCAAGATTGCGGACTAGCCTTCGGGCGTGCGACGCGGTAAAAGGTCGCTTTCCCGTTACTTGTCTGGGTGCGGGGGAGCGGTATAATTCAGCGGAACATGCGGCAATAGGGAGGAACGCGTGTCTCTGCAACGAGCAGGAAAACTCATACGTGGTATGAGCTGGTATCACCTTGGCTTTGCATTCTTCTGGGCGATCTATTCCACAGGTCCCTTCGGCAATGCGGCTGTAGCCTTCGCGGCAGCCGAAACGTTTGGTCAGGCGGATCCGGCTTCTATATTTATATGTAACATGCTTCAGCAGGCATGTCTTATCGTCGTGCTCATCGTGCTGGCCATTTTGGGCCGGCATCGCGAGAAGACAGACAGGCGCCTGGTGTGGGCGCTTGGCATTGCCATGTGCTTGGGCCTGGTGCTTCGCTGGGTTGCCCCGTACACGGGCACTGCGCAGTTCACCGTGGCCATCATTGGCGCATGCATGCTCGGCTGCGCGTCGGGCGTGTTCATGGTGGCATGGCAGGAATTCTTCGCGAACGCGGGAACGGCACGTGCCGTGGTGTGCATCCCCCTTTCCGCGGCTCTTTCCGTAGTGCTTTCGGAAGTAATTCTCGTCTTGCCCGCGCTGGCTGCGGTAGTGGCCCTGGCGCTCGTACTTCCTCTGGCTGCTTCGGCGTCCCTGGCGCTGTGTCTTCGCGAAACCGAACCGTATCAGGCGGAACCGCTTACGCCGTCTCGTGCGCGCATCCTTGCGTCCGATATGGTACGGCCCGTCATCTGCGTATGCGTGGTTGGGTTCGTGTGGAAGGCCGTGAGCCATCTGAATGCCAGCGCAGCCGAGGCAAGCGCGGCGGCCGCCACCGTTGGCATGGTGTTCGCCGCCCTGCTGGTTGCCGGGCTCGAGCTGTTCTGGGGCCGGGGCTTCGACATCATGCGCCTTTACCAGTTCATCTTCCCCGTGGTTACGGGCGTGCTTTTGCTGCCCGTGCTGCTGGGCATCGAATGGCTGCCGTTCATCTCGGGCTTCCTGATGTTCGGCTTCGAAATACTCAATCTCATGCTCATCATCACGTGCGCGGCCTATGCGGGGAAGAACCGCCTGAAACCCGTGCAAGTATATGTGCCATGCGTGGGCCTATCGCTCGTTGCGCTTATCGCCGGCGATCTGGTGGGATACGCGGCTGAAGCGCATGCGCTGTACGACATGACCATTCTTGCGGGCGCCCTGTTCGTGTGTGCGTACCTTCTTTCGGTGGCCATGTCGCTCGTCACGTTCTCGCCTAGCAAGCGCGCCCGTGCCGCTGCCGCGGCAGAAGCCGCACTGGTTGCCGGCGGTCCCGTTCAGGGCGTCGCTCAGTCAATGGATGCGACTGAAGGCGCAACTCCTGATGCCGCGGAAGCCGCCTCGGCCGATTCTTTGTCGGCTGCCGAAGCGGCTGAATCCGAAGAGCCCGCGCCCAGCGAACGCGAATTGCTGGAAAGCGCCATCGCGCAATTGGCTCCCGCCGAAGCGGTGAGCAAGCGCGAGATCGACGTGCTGGAGCTGTATCTGCATGGCTGCAATGTGCCCACCGCCGCGCAGAAGCTCTATATCTCGGAAAACACGGTGCGCAGTCATACGAAGAGCCTGTACAGGAAATTCGGCGTGCATAGCCGTCAAGAACTCATCGGGCTCTTTTCCTCATAAATCCAAGCTTTCTACCTGGGGTTATGTTAATTCACCTAGTTTGAGGGGTGCAGGTTACCCTCGCTAAACCTATCTTTTCTGCAGGCGGCGTCCGTGGGAGGGACGCCAGAATCCTGTAGGAGGGAACATGACTGAAATGAATATTTCTCGTCGCAGCCTGCTCCGCGGAGCGGGTCTTTCCGCTGCCGGCGTGGCAGCTCTGGGCATGTTCGGTTGCTCGAGCCCCAGCAGCGCTTCTTCCAAGAAGGCTGACACCGCGGTGGCCGACGGCCAGCACACCTGGGAGGTCAAGCCCGATCCCATCACCGATATCGCCAAGACCGTCGACACCGAGGTCCTGGTTATCGGTGGCGGTTACTCCGGCACCTGCTGCGCTCTTTCCGCTGCGGAAAACGGCGCCAAGGTCATCCTGGTCGAAAAGGATGCCATGCTGAACGGCCATGGCGTTGGCGGCACCGGTGCCGTGGGCTCCAAGGTTCTCGACCAGATGGGCATCAGCTTCGACAAGCCCGTCGAGATGGAGCGCTGGGTTTCCACGTGCGGCAACCGCTGCCGCGAGTCCCTGGTTGGCAAGTGGTTCCGCGAGTCCGAGCGCTGCATGAACTGGTTCCTCGACCTGGCCGAGAAGAACGGCGCCAAGTGCATGGTCACCGTTGGCTCCCGCAGCGAGGTTCACCCCGAGATTGACTGCTACCACATGATCATGGGCGGCCCCATCTTCGAGCAGCACACCATGGCCGACTTCGTCGAGTACATGTTCGAGAGCGAAGCTCTTGCCACTGGCAACTGCGAGTTCGTGTACGAAAGCCCCGCCGTCCAGCTGGTGCAGGACGACTCCGGCAAGGTAACGGGCGCCATCTGCAAGACCAAGGAAGGCTACATCCAGTACAACGCCAGCGAAGGCGTGGTTCTGGCAACGGGCGACGTGAGCTACAACGACGAGTACCTCGACGAATTCGCTCCCATCGCCAAGAAGGTCATGACGCGCCTCTGCTCCGACAAGGGCAACGTGGGCGATGGCCACAACATGGCTGCTTGGGCTGGCGGCGCATTCCAGGACGGCCCCTGGCCTCTGATGATGCATCCCCAGGCTGCTGCCATGTACTCCGGCCCCTTCCTGTTCGTGAACCCCAAGGGCAAGCGCTTCATGAACGAGGCCACCTGGGTTCAGGGCAAGTGCGTTGGCACCATGGTCAATGGTGGCGACGACCACTGCTGGTCCATCTTCGACAGCAACTTCGAGGCCGACAACACCGATTCGCTGCAGTACGGCGGCGGCATGTTCTGGGATAGCTTCCGCGCGGTGGGCACCACCTACGCCGACGCTTCCGCCAAGAACGCCGAGACGGTGAAGAATGGCGTTACGCAGACGCCCGACTACTACAAGATGGCCGACACCATCGACGAGCTGCTCGCTCAGCTCGACGTAGACGCTGCCGAGGCCAAGAAGACCATCGAGCGCTACAACAAGATGTGCGAAGCCGGTGCCGACACCGACTTCTACAAGGAATCTCACTTCCTGTATCCCATCAAGCAGGGCCCCTTCTACGCCACCAAGCTGGGCGTTGGCCTGCTGGCCGTTGTTGGCGGTATCCACATCTCCGACGACTTCGAGGTTCTGAACTCCGACGACGAGCCCATCCCCGGTCTGTACGCCATCGGCAACTGCGCAGGCGACATCTACGCCTACGACTACCCGATCAACGTGCAGGGCAACAGCCACGGCCGCTGCCTGGTCGAGGGCAAGTGCCTTGGCGAGCAGCTCGCCGGCGTGTACGATTCGGTGAAGGCGTAATCGCTAGCTGAACGTGGGGAGGCGGGGTTTGCGCCCCGCCTCCCTTTTCTTTTGCCTGCGGAAGGAGTTAATGCATGGAAGAATCCGATGCGGTGTTTGCCCATCTTGAAGAGCTGATGGGCCAGATTTCCGTCATGGAGGCGCTCGGGGCGCGCTTGGACGCTGCCCGCGCTGCGCAGGCGGTGCTTGATGCCGACGCGCACCTTGCGGGGCAGGTGAACCAGGAAGCCCAGGTGAAGTCCTACGTCGATGGCTATATGGCCGATCGCGATGACGCGCTTGCCCGGGGCGATGCGGAAGCCGAGCTCGCCGCGCGCGAGGCGGCGCTGCAGTGCGGCAATATGCTTGCCATTTGCAAGGGGGCGCGCGAAGATGCCGAGCGCAAGCTCGCTTCGGCGCTTGAAGCCGGTGGGTTCGCATCTGTCGAGGCTGCGCGCGAGGCGATCCTTCCCGCAGAGGAGCTCGAGCGCTCAACGGAGCGCTTGCGCACGTTCCAGAAAGACTATGCGGAAACGTATCAGCGCGCCCGCGAACTGGAGCCTGATCCCGAATAGCGTTTCATTGAGAAGTTGGCGTATAGGGCCGCGAGCATGCGCACGCAGGAATGCGCGCATGCTCGCGGCTCTTTTCGTATGTAACGTTGGCGTACGGGGTAGTCGGTCCCTTCGTTGTAGAAACGACGCGGGATTTCGCGGCTGTCTTTCCTCGGACTTCGTCCGCTTGAGTGGCGTGCGTCTTCGCGGCACTTGAGCGCGTGAGCGTGACCAGGCATAAGTGTAGTCTCAAACTGTCCTGGAAAATGAGTCGCGAAGTGTCCCTTTAGGTTAAATTTTCCCCTCGATACAATCGAGTCAAATTGCAGTATGAGGGGAAGGTTAGGCTATGAAACCTGACGTGAAGAACGTCACGGCGCCCGCAGAAGGCGCCGAAGCGCACGAGACCGCGAAGCCCACGGCCGAAGGTCAGGTTGAAGAGGCTGCGGTACCTTGCAGCAAGCGCAGAAGAAGCAAGAAGGCCACGATCGTGGCCGTAGTCATTATTGCCGTACTCGCCTTGAGCGGTGGGTTTTGGCTCTGGCACGAAACGCCTGAGTTCTGCGTTTCCGTATGCCATACGCCGATGGATGACAGGTATCTCCAAACGCTCTATGCGAATCCATACGAACCCGCGGTCGACAAGTGGGGCAACGAGGTGTCCAAGGCCGATGCCATGCTTGCGAGCAAGCATGGCGCCATGGGCAAGCGCTGCATGTCGTGTCATGTTCCCTCGCTGCAGGAACAGGTAACCGAGGGCTTGGAGTGGGTGAGCGGCAACTACTACAATCCGCTCTCCGAACGTGACTTCGCGCGCCTCGTGTACTATCGCGGCGCCGGCGAGACCGAGCTCTGCCTGAATTCGAACTGCCACGATATCTTGAAGTCCGACCTTACCAACGAAACCGCCAACATGGCGCGCAATCCGCATTCGTGGCATCACGAGGAGTATGCGTGCGGCGACTGCCATAAGGGCCATCGTGCATCGATCATGGTGTGCACGCAGTGCCACGAAGACTCCGAAGTGCCCGATGGGTGGCTGACGTACGAGGAATCCAAGAATCTCGAAACGCAGTACATGTCCTGGAACGACGAGCAGTTCCTCTACGGGCATTCGAACGGATAACCAGGTAGATGGCCGATTTTGCAAGGCGTGAATCGAGTTCGGAAGGTCCTATGGGAGCGGGGAAGATCATAGCGGGCTTTGCTGCCGCCGCAGTTGCAGCAGAGGGAGTCGCGGCCGTTGGAGCCGGCTCGGGCTCGAAGCTGCTCAGACCTCCGGGAATCCAGAGCGAGCGGGACTTCATGGCGCGCTGCGTTAAATGCGGCAAATGCATCGAGGCCTGCCCCTACGCGGCACTGCATGTGGCCGATGCGTTGCAGGGCTCTGCTGCGGGAACGCCGTGTATCGACGCCCGCGAGCAGGCGTGCCGGTTGTGCGCCGATTTCCCGTGCGTGGAAGCGTGTCCTACGGGGGCGTTGCGAGACGTCGCCGAGAAGCACGACCCGCATATGGGGTATGCGCGCATCGAGGAAAGTGCGTGCATAGCCTTCAAGGGCTACCGCTGCGAAGTGTGCTATCGCGTCTGCCCGCTTATTGACGAGGCCATCACCATCGATTTTCAGAGTCGCGAAAACGATGCGATTCACGCGAAGTTCATCCCGGTTGTGCACAAGGACGTTTGCACGGGTTGCGGGCTATGCGTCGAGCGTTGCGCCGTAAGCGAACCGTATGTGCCCATACGCATCGTGACGCGCGCCGAGGACGACGCGTAGCTGACGCGAAAGCGTTGAGCCGTTGAAATGGCTAGGCGCCAACAGGACGAATTCAATTTACGGGGTTAAACCAAGGACGGGGAATAGAGGAGAACGAGAATGGATTTCACCAGGCGAAATTTTGTGAAGAGTACCGCCATCGCCATGGCGACTGCTGTCGCAGCTGGAGTGACTGGCTGTGCGCCCAAGGTCAACGAGCCTATTGGCGATAGCTCCGTAACGCGGACGCTTGCGGTGTGCCGCTTCTGCGGCTGTGGCTGCGGCGTAATCGTCGAGGTGCGCAACGGTAAGGTCATCAGCGTGTATGGTGACCCCGAGAACGATTCGAACCGCGGCTTGAACTGCGTGAAGGGCTATTACCTTAGCAAGATTCTGTATGCCGACGACCGCCTGACCAAGCCGCTCATTCGCGAGGACAACTCGAAGAAGGGCGCCATGGATGGCTTCCGCGAGGCCACGTGGGAAGAGGCACTCGACCTGGTGGCTGAAAAGCTCCGCGTCACGTGGAAAGCCGATAAGAGCCGCCTGGCATTCTGGGGTTCGGGCCAGCAGCCCATCGTCGAGGGGTACGCCCAGGCGAAATTCTGGAAGGCCGGCCTGCGCTCGAACAATATCGACCCAAATGCCCGCCTGTGCATGGCAAGCGCCGTTGTGGGCTTCATGAACGTGTTCCAGACCGACGAGCCCGCTGGCTGCTATGCCGACATCGACCACGCGGACGTGTTCATCACGTGGGGTGCGAACATGGCGGAAGCCCACCCGATGCTCTACTCGCGCATCGTGGCGCGCCGCATTGCGAATCCGCACGTTAGGCACTATGACGTAACCACGCTCGGCACGCGTACGTCAGCCAAGGCCGACAAGGTCATGATGTTCGGGAACAACGGCGACTTGGCCATCACGAACTGCATCGCGCATTACCTCATCGAGAACGGCACGTACAACCACGATTGGGTGCGCGACCACCTGCAGTTCAAGCAGGGTACGGAAAACATCGGCAACGCCGATTACGATGGCTACGACAAGTCGGAAATCGGCAGCAAGGTCGATGCGGTGGAATCGATTTCCTTCGAGGAGTACGCTGCGCGCCTCGCGCCCTACACCTGGGAATACACGAGCGAAATCTCCGGCGTGCCGGTGGAGGACCTGCAGGAGCTCTACGGCCTGTTCGCCGATCCGAACATCAAGATCACGTCGTTCTGGACGATGGGCGTGAACCAGCACAACCGTGGCACGTGGATGAACCACAACCTGCACAACATTCATCTGCTGTCGGGCCACTACTGCAAGCCCGGCGACGGCGGCTTCAGCCTCACGGGGCAGCCGTCGGCATGCGGCACGGCGCGCGAGGTGGGCACGTTCTGCCATCGTCTGCCTGCCGACCTCGTGGTGGCAAACGAATCGCATCGTCGCTTCTCCGAAGCGGTGTGGAACCTTCCCGAGGGGTATCTCGACGAAATCAAGACCCCTGGGTTCCATACCACAAAGATGTTCCGCGAGCTTTCGAATGGCAACATCGACTTCCTCTGGACGGCGCACAACAACTGGGCGCAGTCGATGACCAACCTCACGCGCTTCCTTGGCCGCGGCGCGGAAGACAAGCGGGGCATTTTCGACTCGTTCATCGTGGTGAGCGAGGTGTACCCCACCATTTCGGCGAAGTACGCGAATGTGGTGCTGCCCGCCGCCATGTGGGTCGAGCGCGAGGGTGCGTTTGGCAACGGCGAGCGCCGCACTGCCGTGTTCGAGAAGGCCGTTAACCCTCCCGGAGACGCGCGCTGGGACCTGTGGATGCTCATGGAAATCGCCAAGCGCGTGCTCGAAGGCGAAAAAATCGACGGCGAAGATGCGTTCGATAGGCTGTTCGGCCAGTGGTACGACAAGGACGCCGCGGACTTCAAATTCGCGACGCAGCGCGAAGTGTGCGCGAGCATGTGGGAAGAGTATCGTACGTTCAGCAACCCCTCCCTCAACCCGCGCGCTCAGGCGATTAACGAGTCGGCCAAGCTGAAGATGGAGGGCAAGCAGCTCGCGCCCTACGAGGAGTACATCCATAACCACGGTATGACCTGGCCTGTTCGCGAAGTTAATGGCGAATGGCTCCCGACGAAATGGCGCTTCTCCTATGGAGCGCAGGAAGAGGGATACGACCAGGTGGGCATCGAGCGGTACGGCGATTTGGGTCTGGCGAGCGACGTGAGCTTCTACAAGTCGGCGGATCACAAGCCCTCGGTCGTCTTTCGCCCGTGGGAGCCGCCCGCGGAGGTTCCCGATAGCGAGTACCCGTTCGTGTTCTGCACGGGCCGCCTGCTCGAGCATTGGCACACCGGCTCGATGACTCGTCGCGTGCCCGCGCTCGACAACGCGCTGCCCGAGGCCCTGCTCGACATGAATCCGTCTGACATGGAAGAGCTGGGCGTGAAGGACGGCGATCGCGTGAAGGTCGTTAGTCGCTGGGGCGAGGTGGAAATCACCGTCTCGAGTGCTGGTCGCACTCAGCCTCCCCAAAAGTACCTGTTCGCGCCCTTCTTTGCCGAAGAGACGCTGATCAACCTCGTTCAGCAGGAGATGTACTGCCCGCTGTCGAAGGAGCCGGACTTCAAGAAGACGTGCGTGCGCGTCGAGAAGATCTAGCCGCATAGCCGTGCGTGCGGCCCAACATGCGCGTTGGGCCGCCTGATTCCGAAGGATGAATGCTCGTGGTCATTTCGAGTCTGATTGTCGAGACCGTGCCCGATAGCACGCAGGCGGTGGCGGAGCAGCTGCCGAGCTATGCGGGCGTGGAGGTGCATGGCATCGAGGAATACAAGGTCGTCATCACGATCGAGGCCGAAACGGTCGACGCATCTCATGATATAGCGTCTGAACTGGCCCTGCTCGACGGGGTTTTGAATGTGAACCTGGTCTACGTGAACTTCGAGGACGACAAGACGATCTATCCCGATGGCGTATAGGTCGCCCGAAGGCTTTGCTTGGCATATGAGGAGAGACGTGAACAAACAGAGGGAAAGAAGGGGCTCGTTCCCGTTTACGGCCGTGCGTCGCACGGTTCAGGTCGTCATGCTGCTCGTGTTCTTGGCTCCGCTCTTCGTGGCTGGCTGGGGCTTGTTCGGCGGCATGGTGGGCGGCGATGAATCCATCGCAACGCCGGCGAGCAGCTTCCCGCTATACGGAACGCTCTCGTCGAGCGAGGTCTTTGGCGTGAGCTTGCTCGATCCCTTTGCCGCGCTTCAGGTGATGGTAGCCGCGAAAGCGGTTCCCCTAAGCGCGTTAGCAGGCGTTCTGCTTCCCCTGGCGGTGTACGCCCTCATCCGCGGCCGCGCGTTCTGCGGGTGGGTGTGCCCGGTTAACCTCGTTCTCGAAGGCGTGGATTGGCTGCGCGCGAAGCTGCACCTCACGGTGGAGGAGCGCGTGCTGCCTCGTCATGCGAAGCTCTATGTCGCGCTTGGCGTGCTCGTGCTGTCGGCGATTCTAGGCTTTCCCGTATTCGAAGCGCTATCTCCCATTAGCTTCATCAACAAGGGGCTCGTGCTCGGCAGCATGGTTGGCGGCGTAACGCTGGTGGCCATCATCGTCGTCGAGCTCTTTTGGGGCCATCGCGTCTGGTGCCGCGCGCTGTGCCCGCTTGGGGGCTTTTACGAGGCGCTGGGCAAGGTCGGCATCGTGAACGTGCATATCAATCACGAAGCCTGCATCCAGTGCGACGCGTGCAAGCATGCCTGCCTGTGCGATCCTGCGATTCTCGACGCAGCAGTGGCGGGGGAGAGCTCGATGGTACGTGCTGGCGACTGCATGGCATGCGGGAAGTGCGTCGAGGCGTGTCCCACGGGAGCCCTCGCTCTGAAACCCGGTCGCAGCGGTCGAGATAAGGCCCAATGAGCCTTCGCCGTCTATGCTGCGCCGCCACTCGCTATCGATGCGCATAGAATACGCTTCTACCTCGATAAACGCATCCATCTCTTCAAGGCCGTCGTACGCGTTATTTCAGGCGAACTGCGATAGAATAAACGTACTGAAACGGTTTTCCGGAGAGAGGGGTTGCCATGGGAATCGAGCAGGCTAATTGCATGAGGCGCTTCGTGCGTATGTGCGACGACGGCTGGGTGGAAGGCTGGCACGAAAGCAATGGCGGCAACCTTTCCTATCGCCTCGACGAGGAAGACGTCCGCGTCGTCATGCCGTACCTGAACATCTCGGGCGAAGGCCACGATTGGGTGGGCCTGGGGCGCAAGGAACCCGAACTCGCCAACGCGTTCTTCCTGGTTACTGCTGCGGGCTCCCCGATGCGCAAGGTCAGCATCGACCCCACCATCAATTGCGGCATCGTGGAAATCGATCCGTCTGGTTCTGCCTGGCGCAGGGTGTGGGGCTTGCGCGGCACGCGTCCCACGAGCGAGTTCCTGGGGCATCTTCTCGTGCATGCCGCGCTCATGCGCGACAACGATGGCGACAGCCGCGTGGTCTATCACGCGCATTGTCAGAACGTCATCGCCCTCAGCCTCATCCTGAACGCCAGCGAGGCGGAATGGAATCGCGCGCTGTGGGGTTCCATGACGGAAGTCGTCATGCTCACGCCGCAGGGCGTGGGCGTGCTTCCGTGGATGCTCCCCGGAAGCATCGAGCTGGGCGAGCAGAGTGCGCAGAAGGTTGCGAAGCATTCCGCGGTGGTATGGACGCAGCATGGCCTTCTTGCCACGGGTCCCGATTTCGACGAGACGTTCGGCCTGGCGCATACCATCGAAAAGGCCGCGAGCATTTACCTGAAGGCCCGCGCCGCCAACGGCGGGGTGGCTCCCGCGCATCTTGTCACGCCCGAGCAGCTGCAGGCCGTCTGCGACAATTTGGGGGCCGGTTTCAACGCCGAAATCCTTCGGTAAGGGCCGCGAAAGCACCCGTCGCAGCGCGCTTTGGACGCTGCAAATGGCTCTTAAGCCAAAAGCCGCGCTGGATTCCGCATCCGGCGCGGCTTTGCTATAACCCACGATTTAGCTGCGTAAACGCGGTTTTCACCAATAGTTGGTGAGTGGATTCTCACCAAGAAAAACCCGTTGGTGATTGCGCATTTCACGAACAATTGAAGTTGTTGCCCTTCCAGGCGCTCCCATATCTTCATATGCGTTCGCTGACGGCAGAGGAGGCCGTCTCGACGTGAATTTGGAGGAGCAATGGATAACCAGGACCAGACTATGGCCCCGGCCGAGAGCGTGCTGCGCGAAGAGCGCGATGCCGCCATGGAGGCTGCGGGATATGACGTGGAAAGCACGCAGGCTTCGGCAGAGGATGCCGAGCGGACGTTCGAGGGCATTTGCGCCCATCTTTCCCTGAATCGCTCTAACACGTTGCCCATGTGCGCGTGCCTGAAGGCGTGCTGCACGCCCGTTTCCCGCCGCGCTGTGGAAGAGCGGCTGGCCGGTGAGGCCGTGATGGGCATGAGCATGCAGGAGCCTCACACGCTGATTTCCATTCTCATCGACGCGGGCGCCATCGGCGCGATTCCGCTGTACGACGACGTTACCGAGGGCGCTGACGAAGAGCGCCCGTTCGACTACGAGCTCGAAACGACCGGCCTTGGCCGTCGCGCGCTCGATATGTACGAGCCGCGCATGCGTTTCGCGCAGATGCTCGAGGAAGAGCCCGAAGGCTATGCCGACGCCTATCGCATCGTGCTCGACGCGTGCCGCGATTCCGCGGGCCTTCCGGCAATCGAAAAATCCCTCGCGGGGCATCCGGCCCTGCATACCCCCAAGACCGTCTACGCCGGCTACTTCGTCTCGAAGCTCGAAACGGTGGGCGGCATCGTGTGGGATGGCGCTTGGCGCACCACCGAAGAGGGTGCCAAAATGGCCGATTCCATCCCGGTATGCGCATAGGCGCGACCTGGGATTGATGAGGAAAGTCAGTACTTAGGGAGAAGGAAGGAATATGGGAGAAACCAAAATCACCCGTCGGGGATTCTGCAAATCCGCCGCCGCGCTTGGCGCCGTGGCTGGTTTGGGAATCAGCCTGAAGGACAGCCTGGTTGAAGCCGATCCCGCCAAAGCTGCGACGAGCTCGGAGGAGAAGATCTACAAGACTTCTTGCCGTGCTTGCATCGCTTCCTGCGCGGTCCTCGCGCATGTGCGCGACGGGCGCGTGGTGCGTATCGAGGGAAACCCCGAGAGCCCCATGAGCCAGGGCGGCGTATGCGCCAAGGGTATGGCTGGCATTCAGGCCCTGTACCATCCGAATCGCAACAAGTACCCGATGCGTCGTGTGGGCGAGCGCGGGAAGAATACTTGGGAGCGTATTTCGTGGGACGAAGCCCTCACCGAGGTAGCCACGAAGATCAACGAGGTTTCCGATAAGTATGGTAGCGAAGCTATCAGCGTTTCCACCGGCGGTGGCGGAAATCCGCACTTTTCGAATATCAAGCGTTTCGGCGAAGCCATCAACACGCCGAACGTTTGGGAGCCCGGCTGCTCGCAGTGCTACCTGCCCCGCATGGGTGCATCGCTTCTGGCCTATGGCGCTGGCAAGCCGAACAACCTGTCGTTCTCCGACTCGAATGGCTGGGACTACTACTTCACCGACAGCAAGGTGACGTCGCTGGTCCTGTGGGGCACCGACCCCAGCAACTCCTCGGCCGCCACGGGTGGTCGCGCTCTCGCCGAGCTGCGCAACCGCCCCGAGGGCCTGAAGACGGTCGTCGTCGACCCCCGTTACACGCTCGACGCCGCCAAGGCCGACGTGTGGCTGCCCATCCGCCCCGGCACGGACATCGCCCTGTTCCTGGCCTGGACGCGCTGGATTCTGGAGAACGAGAAGTTCGACGCTGAATTCTGCCGCACCTGGACCAACATGCCCTACCTCATCAACCCGAACACGCGCCTCACGCTGAAGGCGAGCGAAGCGGGCCTTGCGGGCAGCGACAAGGACTACGTCATCTGGAACCCGGCCACCAACGCACCCGAAGTCGTGCAGTTCCCCATGGCCGAAGGCGTGGAGCCCGCGCTGTTCGGCACCTACGAGGTGAACGGCATGAAGTGCAGCACCGCTGGCCAGCTCCTGAAGGAGAACTGCGACGAGTGGACGCTCGAGAAGGCTGCCGAGATCTGCTGGCTTGACGCTGACCAGATCGAGAAGGCCCTGAAGATCTACACCGATCCGAACGGCCAGTCGAGCATGATGCAGGGCGTGTACGCCGACCAGACCGGCCAGACCCAGGCGAACGCCCTGGCTGCCCTGACGCTGGAATTCCTGATGGGCAACGTCGAGAAGCCTGGCACCATGCTCCAGAAGTTCCCCAACGCTCCCGTGAAGGATCAGCTTGGCAACACCCCGCGCCTGCTTTCGCAGGAAAAGGTCATGAAGCGCTGCGGCTACACCGAGTACAAGGGCCTCATCTGCTGGGACATGGCTCACATTCCCTCGGTCTTCAAGGCCATGAAGGATGGCGACCCCTACCAGATCCATATGTGGATCGAGCGTTCGGGCAACAAGCACGTCGTGCTGGGCAACTCCACGTGCCTCGACGACATCGTGCCGAACCTGGACTACATCGTTCACGTGTACATGTATCCCACTGCGTTCTCCGTGCTGTGCGCCGACCTCATTCTGCCCTGCACCGAATGGCTCGAGACGAACCTCCCCATTCCGCAGCTGAACACGGTCGTCATGCGCCAGGCCGTCACGCACCTGTACGAGACGGTGGAAGAGGGCATCATCTGGACGCAGATCGTCCAGAAGTGCGCCGAACTGGGCAACACGCACTGCGCCAAGGCCTTCGATGCCAACGAGTGCATGACCACGCCGTTCTACAAGAACGAGTACGAGAAGCAGAAGCAGCACCTCTTCAAGCTGGCTGACAAGATGACCTGGGAAGAGGCTTGCGAAAAGGGCGTTTTCGAGTGGTGCTCCGAGCAGGAATACCGCACGTACAACACCTACCTGAAGATTGACGACACCACCGGCAAGCCCAAGGGCTTCGGCACGCCGTCGAAGAAGCTGGAAGTGTACTGCGAGTCGAACACCATCCTGGGCCGCACGGGCTTCCCCTGGGCGCACTGCAAGGAGTACGAGCACCTGGAGCTTCCCGCGGCTTCCGCCGACTACGAGCCCATGCCCGTCTACCACGAGCCCGCTGAGTCGCCGCTCACGGACAACGAGTACCCGCTGGTGCTCACCGAGGGCCGTCTGCCCATGTACCACCATGGCACGCTGCGCAACATTCCGTACCTGCGCGAGATCTATCCCGTCCCCGAGATGTGGATCAACCCCGCGGATGCGGAAAAATACGGCATCACCGACAACGAATGGGTGAACATCGAGAGCCGCCGCGGCAAGACCCACGGCAAGGCCCGCGTTACCACCGCCATCCCCGAGGGCGTTATCTACCAGGAGCGTTTCTGGCTTCCCGAGCTGCTCGACTCCGACGATCCCGCTCAGGCGTATCGCGCGTGCAACATCAACGTGCTCACGAAGAACGATCCGCCGTACGACCCCGTATATGGTTCGTATATTCTGCGCGGCTTCCAGGTGAAGGTTTCGCCCAGCAACGACGAGATTCTGAAATCCATTTGGACCGAACCCGAGCAGTTCGAGCCGTGGATGCCCGAGCCCACCGAAGCTACCGAGGATGTGTTTGACTATGGCGCATAACTGCATTGTTGTTAACCTTGACCGTTGCACGGGCTGCTTCAGCTGCGAAATGGCCTGCAAGATGGAGAATGGCGTAGCCCTGGGCGAGCGCTGGTCGCGCGTGCTCACCGTGGGCCCCGTTGGCGAGTATCCCAACATGACCCGCTACGCTCTGCCCACCATGTGCCAGCAGTGCGAAGACGCCCCCTGCGTGAACGTGTGCCCCACGGGCGCAAGCTACCGCGACCCCAAGACGAACGTCGTGCTGGTAAACAAAGAGCAGTGCATCGGCTGCAAGTACTGCATGATGGCCTGCCCCTACGGCGTGCGCGCTTGGAACGTCGAAGAGAAGTGCGTCGAGAAGTGCACCCTGTGCGGCCAGCTCACCAGCCAGGGCGAACTGCCCGCGTGCGTGAAGAGCTGCGCGGCTGGCGCTCGCTTCTACGGCGATCTGGACGACCCGAATTCCGATGTCTCCAAGGAGCTCGCGAAGTACTCCGAGGACCAGATCCACACGCTGCAGGACGTGGGCAACCATCCTGCCACCCATTACATCATGACCGACATGCTCGGCACGTGGTATCCGCGCATCAAGGCGCCCGAGTACCCGCGCACCGACGCATACCCGGTAGACGGCGAATAAAGGAAGGAGAGCGCAATGGAAATCCAATGGTCCCTCGTTCTGTTCACCGCCATCGCTGGTGCCGGTTCTTGGCTTTTGGGCTGCGCGTGCGTTGACGAGTTCAAGGGCCTGGCGAAGAAGACCGACTCCCTCGCCGCCATCGTCGCGATCGTGCTCCTGGTGGTAGGTGGCATCGCCTCCGCAACCCACCTGTCTCATGTCGATAGGATCTTCGGCGTACTGGCCCATCCCGCGCCCGGCATCTTCCTCGAGGCTCTGCTTCTGGGCATCGATGCGGTCATCGGCCTGATCCTGTTGCTGCTGTGGAAGCGCGAGGCTTCCGCTTCCGCCCGCAAGCTGTTTGCCGGCCTGGGCATCGTCATGGCTCCCGTGTTCTCGTTCTCGTGCGGCTTCTCTTACATGATGTCCTCCCAGCTCGCATGGAACAACATCGGCCTGCCCCTGGGTTACCTGGGCACGGCTGCCGCAGCAGGCTGCGCTCTCTGGGCTCTGCTTTGCGCTAACTGCGGCGAATCGGAAGAGGCCCTGACCTTCGCCGGTTGGGAAACCGTTCTGGGCGGTGCGCTCGCCGCGGTGTGCGCGCTGGTATTCGGCATGGCTTCCGGCGTTGCCGGTGGCGCCCAGGCCCCGCTGTTCTGGGGTGCGGTCGTGCTGGTTGGCGGCGTTGCCCCGCTGGCGGCTGGCGTTGCCATCACCCGCAAGCCTGCCCAGGCTATGGGCATGGCCGCCCTGGCCCTGGCATGCGGCTGCGTGGGCGCCATCGCCTTCCGCTGCCTCATGTGGCTTGGCAGCGATGTGCTCATGGCCCTGTTCGGCGTGACGCTCTAAGCGATTTGTCGGAGCCCGTGGGTTTCCCTCCCTCCTCCCGCGGGCTCATGTGTTGAAGGCTTCGGACGCCGAACGGCGGCCCGTTCGTTCGGCGTCCGAGGATGCCGCCGCGCAGAGCGCGACGCGCAGCGAGTTTTTTACGCAGCGGGTGTTCCCGTTTCTGCAAGATGAGGAGATTGCAATGGATGTAAATGATGCGAAGCAGCTTATCGAGGCGTGCCAGACGCGTGCCGAGTTCTGTGGCTTCCTGGCGAGCGTGTACTTCAAGGAGCTCACCGAAGAGCAGATCGAAAACCTTTCCCGCATCGAATTCGAGCGTGATGACTCGCTGATTTCCCGTGGGTATGCTCGTATTTCCGAGTATCTGAAGTATCGCGATTCGGGCACACGGCTCGATCTTGCCGTCGACTACGCTAGGGTGTTTTTGGGCGCTGGCAACTACGACAAGATCACGGCTCCGCCGTATGAGTCCGTGTTCACGAGTGGCGATGGGCTCCTGATGCAGGATGCCCGCGACAAGGCACTTTCGTACTACCGCACGTTCGGCTACGACCTGCCCGAGGGAAACACCATCCCCGAAGACCACATCAGCTTCGAGCTTCAGCTCGTCGCTCTGATGGCCGAAGAGTCCGCCCGCGTGCTGGAGGCTGGCGACGAGCAGCGTTTCGTCGAGCTCATCGAGCTGCAGCGCGGTTTCTTCCGCTATCACCAGAACAACTGGATTCCCCGCTTCTGCGATGCGATTGAGAAGCATTCCCAGACGGAGTTCTACCGCGGCATCGCCACGCTCACGCGTGGCTACCTGGAAGAGGAAGCGGCCTTCATGGAAGGTGCCGCCGAGCTTACGGGCGATGCAGGCGATCCCGGCGACCTTCATCCTGCGTGGATGGACGAAGAGCGCCCCTGCGCTATGGCGGTGTAGGTCGTGGCTGTTTCCAGAAGGGCGTTCGCGGGCTTCCTGGGGGCTACCGTCGCGATGGGCGCGATGGGCGGTGCGGCCCGCGCATTCGCGGGTGACGGTTCCCTGCTGCGCCCGCCCGGAGCGCAGGACGAAGCCCAATTCATTGCGCGCTGCATCAAGTGCGACCGCTGCCGCAGCGTGTGCCATACCGGCGCCATCACGCTCGCGAAGGTGGAAGACGGGTTCCTGAACGCCCGCACGCCAACCCTCGATTTCCACCGAGGCATCTGCGATTTCTGCGACGACTGCGCCCGGGTGTGCGCTGCGGGGGCCATCGTGCCCTTCGACGAGGAAACCGAGAAGATCGGCATCGCGGTCGTGCAGCCCGATAGGTGCCTGTCATATACGCAGTCGTGCGGCGATTGCCTCGAGGCGTGCCCCTATGGCGCGCTCTCGTTCGACGCGGGCCGTCATCCCGTTGTGGATGCGAGCCTGTGCAATGGCTGCGGCATCTGCGAAAACGTCTGTCCGGCCTTGGTGTACGGGCAGTTTGCCGGTGGCACGCGCCGCGGTATCGTGGTGCGCCCGGTATCTGAAGTGGAGGGGTATGGCCGATGAGGAAGAGCTCGTTGCTTCGCACGCTCGCCGTTTTGTTCGTGATGCTCGTGGTGTGCGTGGGCCTCGCGTTTCATACGGGTGTGGGCACGCCCTCGCAGTGGGGCCTGCTCGATATTACGGCGATCTGCCCGCTCGGTGCGCTTGAGACGCTCATCGCGTCGAAGACCATCGTGCCTCCCGCGCTCATTGCGCTCGCAATCACCGTGGTGGTTACCATCCTGCTGGGCAGGGCGTTTTGCGCCTGGGGGTGCCCCGTTCCGCTGCTGAAGCGCGTGTTCGGCACCAAGAAGAAGCGCGAGAGCGCGCCTTCGAAGATTCTTCCCGAGCCCGAAAAGCGCGGCGGCCTGGATGACACGCGCAATTGGGTGCTGGGCGGCACGCTGCTGAGCACGGCGGTCTTCGGGTTCCCCGTGTTCTGCCTCATTTGCCCGGTGGGCCTGACGTTCGCCACCATCGTCGCCCTGTGGCGTCTGCTACAGTTGAACGAGATGACGCTGTCCCTCATCGTCTTTCCCGCTATCATCGTGGTCGAGCTGGTGCTTCTGCGCTCGTGGTGCCATAGGTTCTGCCCGTTGGGGGCGCTCCTCTCGCTGGTATCGCGCCTGAACCGCACCTTCCGCCCGAAGAGCGACGAGACGGTGTGCCTGAAGGCTTCGAAGGGCCAGAGCTGCGATGCTTGCGCCCAGGTCTGCCCCGAGGGAATCGATCTTCATGATGCAGTGAAATCGCAGCCCCTGCACGAGTGCACGAAGTGCCGCAAGTGCGTGGATGCGTGTCCCGTGCATGCGATTTCGTTCCCCTTGAGGGACTTGAAGGGTGAAAAGTCAAGAATAGACAAGTAGGGGCCGAAGTCTATCCTAGTGGAGGGGATGCGCTGACGGGGGTGCGCTTCCCTTGGAGGAGAGAACGGTATGCAGACGGAGAGTCGGGCCCGCGAGTCGCGCGGCATAGCTGAGCTTGCGCGCGAAATCGAAGATCAGTGGCCCAGTTTGAAGTATTTGTCCCTAGGCTGTTACTACGCATGGATCTTCCTGTGCTACAACAGCGAGGTATTGGAAGCTTGGGCGGGGGTTACGTCCCCTACGCCCAAGTTTTCCATGTACGTCTTATCTACGGTTGCCCTGGCCGTGGCGCTTGCGCTTGCGGCCATATTCCACCAGCGATTCGAAGGCTGGTTGTCGCGTCGTGGCTTCACGCTGGTGGGCGCTATCGTGGCGTCCGTTGCCACGGCGGGGCTGGCGTTCGCCATGCAAATCGACCCTAATGGTCCGTTGTACCAGGCCTGCTGCGTACTTACGGGCGTGGGCACGGCGCTCATCGCGCTGCGCATAGGCTTGGTGTACGGCAGCCTTTCCGCCCGCAAGGCGCTCATGCTCACGGCAGCATCATTCGTGTTCGCCGTGATGATCTATTTCGTGTGCATCGGTGTTCCCGCGCTTTTGGGGCTCGTCATCCTTTCCGCGCTGCCTGTCATTGCCGCGGTCTTCACCGTTTCCTTCGTGAACCGTCCGCGCGTGAGCGTTGCCGGTGGGGAAGGGGGCGGCCATGTGCTGCCTCGCGGCTTCCTGGTTCGTCTCGTGCTCGCCGTTTTCGTGTTCTCGCTCACGGCCAGCTTCGCCAGTGGCGGCGCGCATTTCGCGGTGGGCCTGGCAGCGGTTACCGATGACGGTTCGCTTGCCATGTTCATCATCGGCTTCATCGCCACCGCGGTCTGCGTCATTGCCGGCGTCATGTCCACGCGCTTCGATTTGGTGAAGCTGTACTACCCGCTTATCCTGCTGGCCAGTATCAGCATTCTCGTCATTCCGGCCACTGGCGGACACCTGGAAGGACATGGCCTTCTGCCCACGGTGGTTTACGACGTGTTCATCATGTTCATCTGGGTGCTTCTGTCCCACGTGTCCGACCGTACGCAGCTTTCCGCCGTACTCGTATTCGGCTGGGGCCGTGGCGCCTCGGCGCTGGGTTCCACGGTGGGCAACGTGCTGGCCATGGAAATCCAAACGGCCAGTGGCGACCCCACGAACATGATGGTGGTCACCTCGGTCGCCTTGCTGTTCGCCCTGGCTGCCACGGCTATGGTGGTGCTGAAGGAGGGTACGCTCGACGATATGTTCTCGCGTACGGGCGGCGATAGCGAACGCGGCTTTTCCGCCACGCTCGACCCGTTGGCGCAGGATGCCGCCAACTTGGGCAAGGGCGCGTGGATGCGCAGCTGCGAGGCGCTTGCCGACGAGGCGAAGCTCTCTAAGCGCGAGCGCGAGGTGTTCGTGCTTCTCTCGAAGGGCCGCACCATCGAATTCATCGCCGATGACCTGGGGATTTCGTTCAATACCTCGAAATCGCACGTGCGCCACGTGTACGAGAAGACGGGCGTGCACACGCGCCAGGAACTACTCTCGCTCATCGAGACGCGCCGTAACTCCTTACGCTGCTAGCTTTCCGTTCCACGCGCATAATCGAGCATAGAAGAAGGGCCTGTTCCAAGCGGAACAGGCCCTTTCGGTTCGCTATGCGCGAGCGCTAGATCTGCTTCAGCAGGCCGTAGCCGCCGTTGTCGCGGCGATACAGGATGCGGAAGGTGTCGGTGTCGCGGTCGATGTAGCCGAAGAAGTCGTGGCCCAGCAGGTCGATCTGCACGAGCGCTTCCTCTTCCGTGAGAGGCAGGAACTCCACGTCCTTCTCGCGCACGACGGCGTCGTCGGCAAGCTCTTCCATCAGCGCGTCGAAGTCGGTTTCCCCGGCGGTGGTGCGAATGGTTTCGGCCTTGGTGCGGGTCTTGTGCTCGACTACGCGCGTCTTGAACTTGCGCAGCTGACGGAGCACCTTCGCGGCGGCAACGTCGATTGCCGCGTACATGTCTTCCTCGCGCTCTTCCACGCGGATGATGTGTCCCTTCGCGGTCATCGTAACCTCGCATACGGCGGGGCTGGAGATAGCGGGATTCTGCTCCATGTGAAGCACGATTTCCGCGATCAACGGGTCGATGTCCATTACCTTCATGGAATTGCCGATTTTCTCTTCCGCATAGGACTTGAGAGCGTCGGTGATGGGCATCTTGCGGCCGGTGACGGTAATCTCCATGAAAATCACCTCTCAAACTAGGGAATATTAAAAAACAGCTTGGACGGGCGGCAGGCACAGGGTTGAAACGTGTGCGGCGACTCCTTTCCGAGCTGGTATATCCAGTATACCGCTTTATTGGAGTTTTCTAGGAAAATAGCCCACAAGGTTGCACGCCCGGGGCAGTGGTACGTAGCACGTGTGGCGCGCGGGGTTGGCATGTTGCGGGCGCCCCGCGAGAGGCGATTCTGCGCAATTCGGCAAGTCATACGTATAATCTTCACAAAGATGTGGAGCTTGGGAAACGCGTTAGGTAACGGAATGATACCGTTCTACTTCCGAACGACCACAATATCTAGTTGATAAGGCGATTTTGGGCCCTATGAATCTAGTGGATGTATGGGAATTGTGGCAAAACAGCCGTCCGAACAGCCACTATTTCAGTTCGCTCGTCTCCACATTAGTTGCCTTTTGTCCCTACTCAACCTAAAATGGCTGAAGCCGAAGTACTACCGACTAAAGTAGGCAGGGAATACATGAACACTAAAATCACCTCGTTCCCTCGACGTTCGTTCATTGCGGGAGCAGCCGCCCTTGGCGCTATGACGCTTGCGAATCCCTCGTTTGCGCTTGCCGATGAAATCACCGACAAGCAGGCGGAGGCCGATTCCGCGCTTGCTTCCCTCAAAGCTATGCAGGCAAGCCTCGACCAGGCTTCCGACAATTACACCACTGCTCTCCAGGAGCAGGAGGACGCCGAGACGAAGCGCGACGAAGCGCAAGTCAAAATCGACGAGGAAAACGAAAAGATCTCCGCTCTTCAGGAGCGTCTGGGTACGCGTGCGCGTTCCATGTACCGCAACGGTTCCAGCACCTTCCTGGAAGTGCTCACGGGCGCGGCCACGTTCGCCGATTTCGCGACGGGCCTCGACCTCCTCTCCGAAATGAACGAAGAGGACGCTCAGCTCGTTGAAGATGTGAAAGCCGAGCGCCAGGCTCTGCAGGAAGCGAAGGATGAATACTCCGCTCAGGCAGAAACCGCTCGTCAGAAGGCCGAAGAGGCCGCTCAGGTTCAGGCCGAGGCCGAGCAGACGGTTGCCGAGATGCAGGCGTACTACGACAGCCTCAGCGCCGAAGTCGCCGAACTCGTTTCGCAGAAGCGCGCCGCCGAGGAAGCCGCAGCAGCCGCTGCCGCCGCATCGGTCGTCGAAGCATCCGCAGCGGAAGGCGCAGCCGCCGAATCCGCGAGCAGCTCCTCCTCCAACGGTGGTGGCGGTTCCAGCTCGTCGGGTGGCAGCAGCAGTAGCAGCAGTGGCGGTAACAGCGGTGGCGTGTACGAAGGCGGCTCCGACGCGGTCAGCCGTGCGTACTCTTGCCTGGGTGCTCCCTACGTGTGGGGCGCCGTTGGCCCCAGCAGCTACGACTGCTCTGGCCTGGTAAGCTACTGCATCACTGGTCGCCATGCGCGCGTGTTCACCTCCAGCAGCCTGATGGGCTACTCCGCGGTGAGCAACCCCAGCCCCGGTGACGTTGCGGTAAAGTCCGGCCACTGTGGCATCTATATTGGCGGCGGCCAGATGATCCATGCAGCCGACTACGGCATTGGCGTTATCGTCGGTTCCGTGCAGAGCGGCATGAAAATCGTTCGCCCGTAACAATCAACGCATAAGAAAAGCCCGCTTCGGCGGGCTTTTTTGCGTTTGGGGGCGGGGCGAGCGCAACGCTTTCGCCCCGTCTTCCTATTGCGTTATCGGTAGAAGCGCGGGATTTCCACCTGCAGCTGCAGCTCGTTCTGCATGCCCGCAAGCGTGGCTGCCGTAAGCTTGGCAAGGGCGCGGTAGAAGGGATGCGTCGTTTCGCCCTCCATGAGCTCCAGGAAATGCGGTGCCCAGGTGAGCAGGTGCTCCTGGAGGTATTCGCCCATGAGCTCGGGGTGGTTGCGGGCAATCCAGGCGGCGAGGATGAGCATGAGGCCGATGTGGTCCTCGGGTTCGCGCTGCTCCTTCACGATGGATTCGATGCCGTGCTCGCCCATCCAGTCGCGCAGGTCGAGGCAGGTCTTGCCGAAGATTACGCTCTCGCGGTCGGTGTATACCGAACCCCAGGGGGCAGCGGCCTTGCGCGCCGGGCCCACGAAGAGGCGGCGGAATTCAACCGAGAGCTCCTCCTTCGCGCCCTGAGCCTGCAGGGCGTCGTGGATTTCCCCAAGGGCTGCAGCAGCGTCGTTTTCGCTGGCGAACGGCCAGGCGGCAGCGGCTTCGGCTACGTCGAGCGCTGCGAGTGCCTGAAGCAGCTCGTCGGTGGTGCCGCGCGCGGGGTCGTTGTAGAACAGCGGGCCCAGCGTGTCGCCCGTGAAGGCGATCGCCCCCAGCTGCTCTTCGGTGATGGCTTCTTGCGTCATGGAATACCTTCTTCCGTCGTGAATTTCATGCGTATTGTACGGCATTCAATTGCACGCCGCACGTTAATTGCGGGATTCCAAAATAATCATCTCATAATGGAACTATCCGTGTGTCATTTTGCGTAAACCTTGCTACACTTAAACAACGCGGAAAGGGGTACCGCGAGTTAGTTGGTCTGCATGAAGAAGCCGCATTCCAAAGGCATTTTTCACGTCCGTCGTGCACGAATGGGGAGAACGCTTGGCGTCTCCTGCGCTTTGTTGTGCCTGCTCATTTGGGGTGTATTCTGCTTTTTCCCTGCTCAGCAGCCCGCCATGATTCAAGGTGCGGTCGATGTTGCCGACCGGGCGTCTGAAGCTGGCGCGGAAGGATCGCCCGCTGTACCTACGCCTTCGCGCGAACCCTCGCAATCCGATGCTCTCGATGGCGATTTGCAGCTTCTCGAGCCCACTTCCGAACCCTCGATGGAAGAGGCCGCGGCGTCCAATATCGTCGTGAGCGTTCCCGGCGAGGTGCTTGTTTCCGTGGGAGAGGAGGCAACCGTCGAAAGCGTGAATGCGTTACTTGCCTCCTTTGATTTCATCGCCACGCGCGACGTTTCGGGGCAAGATCTTTCCCTGGGGTTCGTACAGGTGGCTCTCGTTGACGGCGTCACGCCCGAAGAGGCGGCGAAGCGGTTGGCCGATTCTGGTTCCGAAGCGCAGCCGAATTACGTGTATTGCCTGATGGACGATGATGTTGCAACGCAGTCGCACGAGGTCGTGCAGGGTGCGGGTTTGCTGGAGCAGGGTGCGGAAGAGGCTACGACGGGGCTTTCGGCGCAGTCGGTGAGCGTGAATGACCCCCAGGCATCGTGGATGCTCGAATCCGTGAAGGCCGGTAACGCGTGGGAGCTTGCTGGCGTTATCGATGCCTCAAGCGGCTTCTCACCCGTAACGGTGGCCGTAATCGACTCGGGCTGCAAGGTGGATCACGTCGATCTGGCTGGCGCTATCGTGGGAGCGTATGACGTGACCACGGGCAATGCCGGCAAAGCCTCTATGACCGACACGAACGGGCATGGCACGCACGTTGCCGGCATCGTGGGCGCTGTCGCGAACAACGCCGAAGGCGTGGCGGGCGTGTCGTACAACGCGAAGGTGTATCCCGTGAAGGTCATGAGCGGACGTTCGACCGATTCCGTCAAGCTCGCGAAGGCGTACAAGCACATCCTCGATAACGCGAGCGCGTATAACATCCGCGTTATCAATCTGAGCATCGGTGGCGCGCAAACCTCGACCGATGCCGATGACCGCCAGCTGGTCAGCTATATCAATCGCGCATATCAGAATGGCATTCTCACGGTATGTGCTGCGGGCAATTTTTCCAGCTCTACGACGAAGCCCTATACCTGCTTTCCCTGCGATTACGTCGATAGCGTCATTGGCGTGATAAGCCTCGAGCAGAGCGGCGACATCGTTGCGCGCACGTCGACGTCGAACTACAACCTGCCAGGGCAGCGCACGAAGGATATTTCCGCACCGGGCAAGGATATCGTTAGCACTTGGTGCGATGGCGCATACTATTCCGAGTCGGGAACATCGATGGCCGCGCCGTGCGTGGCCGGCATTGCCGCGCTGATGTTCGGCGTGAACGCGAACCTTACGCCGTACGGCGCGACGCTCATTCTGCAGAAGACGGCCACCGACCTGAACGCGCAGAACAGCTCCGCTGAAACGTCCGATGGCTGGGATGCGTACACGGGCTACGGCGAGGTGAACGCCTACGAGGCCGTGAAATACGAAATGCAGTACATCGCCAGCGGGAGCTCGCTGCTTGTGGGTGACGCGCTTACGTTGAGCGCGCGCATGAGTGGCGGGTCGGGCTATGCGTGGGCCGTGGAGCCCCAGGGCGTGGTTACGCTCGACGCGTCGGGTTCCTCGTGCGTTGTGACGGGCATTGCCCCTGGGGAAACGCAGGTCACGGCAACGTATACGATCCAGTTGGGGCCGATTGGGCCGTATACCGTTACCGACAGCGCAACCATTATCGTATATGACGCGTCGATAAGCGGCGCGCAGACCGTATCGTTCGGCGACTCCACAGCCTATAGCGTCGCGTGTAACCCCAGTGCGACGTGGCTGTGGAGCTCGTCCGACGAACGCGTGGCTACGGTGGACGAAACCGACGGCACGGTTACCGCCGTAGGCGTTGGAGCTGCCACGATACAAGCCACGCTACTAACGAACAGCGGCATTACGCTTTCGCGGGAAGTTACGGTTGTTCCGGTTAGCATCGCGAACGCGTCTATCCAGGGCGTGTCCTCTCAGGAATACAACGGCTCTGCCGTGAAGCCCAAGCCCACGGTTACGCTTGGTGGGAAGACGCTGAGCGAGGGCGTCGATTACACGCTGTCGTACGCGAACAACAATGCGGTGGGAACTGCCACGATAACGGTTACGGGCAAGGGCAACTACACGGGTTCGAAGAGCGCGCAATTCGAGATCACGCAGGGCGCGCAAAATATGTTCCGCTTGTACAACCCCAATTCCGGAGAGCATTTCTACACAGCGAACGCGTCCGAGCGCGACAATCTGCGCCGGGTTGGCTGGCGCTACGAGGGCATCGGCTGGCTCGCGCCAAGTTCGGGTGCGGAAGTGTACCGCCTCTATAACCCGAATGCCGGCGATCATCACTACACCATGAGCACCAGCGAGCGCGACCATTTGAAGCGCGTGGGCTGGCGCTACGAGGGCGTGGGCTGGTATTCCGATTCCCAGACGATGGCCACGCCGCTCTATCGCCAGTACAACCCCAACGCCACGTCGGGGTCGCATAACTATACCACCAGCAGGGCCGAGAATGACTCCCTCGTGCGCGTCGGGTGGCGCTACGAGGGCATCGGCTGGTATGGGTTGTGATGACGATGGAGCGGTGGAGCACAATGGGAAGTCGTTCGAAGCGTGCCATTATCGCGCTCCTCTTCGCGGCGTGCCTGGGCGCGCTCATTGGGCTTGCGCTCACGGCGAGCGACCCGCGCTTCGACGTGCTGCCTGATGGCGTGGATGACGAGGCTGTCGAGGCCGTTGACGCGCCGGTGGGCGATTCGACGGAATACGAATTGCATGATCCGCCACCCAAGCAAGCGACTATTGATGAATCTGGTGCTAATGCGGGTGCCGCGGCCAGCAAGGCGGCGGAGCCCGAAATGTACGTGCCCGATCAGCTGCTCTTGCTGCTCGACGGCGATGACACGGTGCGGAGCGTCGAGACGTTCCTGGCGAATCTGGATGCGTCTGCCACGAAGAGCGTGAGCGACGAGGATATCAAGCAGGGGTTCGTGCTGCTCGAGCTTGCGGATGGTGCGGATATCGCCGATGCGCAAACGGCCATTGCCGACGCAGGGCGCTCTTCGCAGCCGAATTTCGTCTACACGCTCATGGACGAGGGGCCAACGAGCGAAGATGAGCTGGCTGCCCGCGAAAACCTTGCGGAGCTGGCTGCGTCTTCGCCGCTGGCGGACGCTTATGTCATCAACGATAACTACTATACGAAGACGACGCTTCTTTCCCGGGGATACCTCTGGGGCATCGATTCGGTGAATGTGCGCGAGGCGTGGAGCATCGTGCGTTGCCTCGACGATGGGGCCGCCCCGTCGTCTTCCACGATCACCATTGCCACGATGGACACGGGGTGCAACGTCAATCACGAGGACCTGAAGGATCGCGTGGTCCACTCGTACGACGCGGTACGCTCGACCGACGTGAACGTCGAATCGGTGTCGGGGCATGGAACGCACGTGGCGGGCATCGCAGCGGCCACCGCGAATAACGCGAAGGGCGTTGCGGGCTACTCGTACAATGCGAATCTTCTGCCCATCACCGTATTCAAGAACGTGAACGGTTCGGCTACGGCGTATTCCGCCGACATCGCCCGCGCGTACCAGTACGTTCTCGACAACAAGAACGCCTATGGGTCTATTCGCGTGGTGAATCTGAGCGTGGGCATGACGTATTCCCAAGAACAAATCGACCGCCTTGCCACTAACGCGACCAGTTACGATAAGGTTCTCGTGAATCGCATTGCGCAGGCGCGCAACGAGGGGATTCTCACCGTGTGCGCCGCAGGCAACAACGCCGATGTCACGGGGCCGTACGTGTGCTACCCGGGCGATGTATCAGAGTCGCTGAACGTGATTAACGTGCGTTGCGATTCGAACAAGCAGAACATTACGCGTGCTCCCTCCTCGAATTACAACACGGCTGCTCAGGTGCAGGGGGCAACGACAAAGAACCTCAGTGCGCCGGGAACGAGCATTTCGAGCACGTGGGATTCGTCCTTCCTGCTCGAAGGCCAGTCGACGCAATACGCCTCCATGGATGGCACGTCGATGGCGGCTCCTTGCGTGTCGGGCATTGCCGCCTTGCTGTTCGCGTACGACCCCTCGCTTACTCCCTCCCAGGTAGAGCAGATTCTGTATGCCACCGCGACCGACCTGGTGTATGAGAACGAGAGCGAGAGCGCCGGCGAAGGCTGGGATGCGTATACGGGATATGGCGAGGTGAATGCCTACCATGCGCTGCAGTTGCTGCAGATCATGCGTGGCGATGCCGGGTTCGAGGAGCGCAGCGATGCGACGTTCGGGCGGTCGACTGCGGCCGACGGTTCGACGCACACCTACGTCGCGGCCGAGGTGGGCGACACGTTCACGTTGGCGCTGCCGTACGATGGCGAGCGCCAGTTCACGTTCGAATCCGACAATCCGCATATTGCGACGATTGACGAAAACGGTGTGGTGACGACGCATGCGTCGGGTTCCACCGTCATCACGGCCCGAATGGGCGCGCCGCTGGAAGAGGACGCCACGTGTTCCATCGAAATCAAGGTGGCGCCCCTCAATATCGGCAAGGCCGCCATCGGCTACATCGAGTCGCAGATCTACACGGGCGCCCCCATTCGCACGGGCATCGTGGCCGCCGCGGAGTCTTTTGGCCGTCCGCTGGTGGAAGGCGAGGATTACACCTTGACGTACGCGAATAACGAGAATGTGGGAACGGCCACCGTCACGGTGGAGGGCAAGGGCGAATGCTACGGCACGACGACTCGCACCTTCAACATCATGCATGCCGACATTGCCAATGCCGACATTTCGATTCCCAGCGTCGCGTATACGGGCAAGGAGCTGAAGCCCGAGGTGACGGTGACGTACAACGGCAAGAGACTTGCCGAGGGCGTGGATTACACGCTGCAGTACTCGAATAACGTGAACCCGGGTACGGGCTCGGTGCGCGTAAAGGCCATATCGGGCGGCAACTTCACGGGGGTAACTTCGGCGTCGTTCACGATCACGCGTGGCTCCCAATCGATGTATCGCCTGTACAACCCCAATTCCGGCGAGCATTTCTACACCGCGAACGCGCAGGAGCGCGACAGCTTGAAGCGCGCGGGATGGCGCTACGAGGGCATAGGCTGGACGGCCCCCACCACGGGTGCGGAAGTGCATCGCCTGTATAACCCGAACGCCGGCGACCATCACTACACCACGAGCACCAGCGAGCGCGACAGCTTGAAGCGCGCGGGATGGCGCTACGAGGGCGTGGGCTGGTATTCCGATTCGCAAACGAAGGCTACGCCGCTCTATCGCCAGTACAACCCCAACGCCACGTCGGGGTCGCATAACTATACCACCAGCAAAGCCGAAAACAATAACCTCGTGAAGGCTGGTTGGCGTGCCGAGGGGATTGGCTGGTACGGGTTGTAGCCATGAAGCGCATGCGGGAACATACCACTACGCGAAAGCGCTGGCTCGTTGCGACGGGCGCTCTTGCGCTGGTCATGGGTGTGTTCGCACTTGCCTTCGCCATGCGTGGCGCGACGCCTGACCCGCTGGCTCCCGCCGCGCCCGAGGCGAACGACCGGGTGCAGGGTGCTGTATCAATGCCCCTCATCGACCCCGAGGATAACGGCGTCATGAGTGATGGCGGCGGAGTCTCGAGCTCCCATGAGCTTGCAAGCTCCAACGTGCAAGACGACACGGTTCCGTATGCGGCGGGCGAGGTTCTGCTTCTGCTCGACGAATCCGCCACGCCTGAGTCGATGGGCGCGTTTCTTTCCTCGCTCGATTTCGTTACTACCAGGGAAGTCTCTCAGAGCGATATCGACTTGGGATTCGTGGAGCTAGAGCTGTCCGACGGCGTGACGGTGGATGATGCCGTGAGCTGGCTGGAAGAGGCGGGGTGCCAAGCCCAGCCCGACTTCTACTATCAGCTTGCCGAGGATGCACGGGAATGGCCCGCCGCTGATAGCGGGCTCGTGCCGCTTGCAAGCTCGATACTGCCACATGCCACGTCGATCGACGACGCATATCGCTCGTATCTGTGGGGACTTGGCTCCATGCAGGCATATGACGCGTGGGATATCCAGCGCTCGGAAGGCGCCGTGGTCGTTGCCGTTCTGGATAGCGGCTGCCGGCTTTCGCACGACGACCTGGAGGCGAATGTCGTCGACTCGTATGTTGCGGTAGCGGCCGCAGACCATGAAGATGCGGACTACGCGTACGACGTCGACGAATCGAGCTTCGCGGACGTGAGCGACATTCTGGGGCATGGCACGCATGTGGCGGGCATCGTTTCGGGCGTTGCGAACAACGGGAAGGGCATTGCGGGCGTTTCGTACAATGCGGGCATCCTTCCCATCAAGGTGTTCTATACCATGACGTACACGAAGAAGGATACGGGGATCTCGAAGACCGAAACCGTGGCGGAAACGAGCGATGTCTTGCGCGCGTATGCGTATATCGCCAGCTACAACGACGAGCACCCCGATGCTCCCGTGCGCGTGGTGAACATGAGCCTAGGCGGGACGATGGATAAGGTCACGGCCTCGTCCGACAAGGCCCTCATCAAGGCAGTCAACGACGCGACGGGCAGGGGCGTGCTCACCCTCGCCTCGGCGGGCAACGACGGTGCCAACGGCCCCGACGTGAATTACCCCAGCGATTACGGTAGCTGCCTGGGCGTGATCAGCCTTTCGCGCAATGCCTCCACGGGCGTGGTCACGCGCGCCTCGTCGTCTAATTACAATACGTCCAGCCAGACGAAGGGGAATACCAACAAGAACATTTCCGCCCCGGGCTCGAGCATCTACAGCACGCTGCATACGTCGAATTCTGCGTATGGGTACAAGAGCGGCACGTCGATGGCCTGCCCGTACGCGGCGGGCGTTGCCTCGCTTCTGTATTCCTACGACAAGAACCTTACCGTCGACCAGGTTAAATCCATTTTGTACGCATCCGCGACCGACTTGGCGTACGTGAGCGGAACCGAGGATGCCACGGTGGGCTGGGACCCGTATACGGGGTATGGCGAAGTCAATGCGTATCATGCGCTGCAGCTTCTTCGGATCGTCGAGGGGGATGCAACGCTGGGCAGCTCCTCTGTGGTGAAGGGCGGCCACGTGGACTTGTCGGTGCCCTACGGCGGCGAAGGCGTCTGGGCGTGGAGCTCTTCCAATCCCTCTATCGCCGGCGTAACGTCGGACGGGCGCGTGACGGGGTTCAATACCGGCACGGCAACCATAACAGCCACGCTTTCGAATGAGTTCGGCCTGGTGGCAACGGTAACGGGAACGGTGGAAGTACGTGCGTATACGCTGGACGGCGCGTCAATCGACGCTATCCCCAATCAGACGTTCACCGGTTCCGAAGTGCAGCCGTCCATCACCGTGCGCAAGGGTTCGATCGTGCTCACTCCCGGAGTCGATTACACGCTTTCCTATTCCAACAACGTGAATGCGGGCACGGCAACGGTTACAGCTGTGGGGAACGGGCAGTACGCGGGCAGCGTTTCCGCGTCGTTCGCCATCGATCCGAAGAGCCTCTCGACGGCGTTCGTGTACGCTCCCGGTTGCACGTACACGGGTTCGGCGCAGCAGCCCGCCGTGCGCGTGACGCTCGATGATGTCCCCTTGAACGCGGCCGACGATTATACGGTGTCCTACAGCGGAAACGTGAACGCGGGAACGGCGACCGCTACCGTTACGGGCAAGGGGAACTACGCGGGTACGGCATCGGGATCGTTCCAAATCGCGAAGGCATCCATTTCCGGCGCTTCGGTTGCCGCTTCTGCGCAGGCATATGCGGGCACCCCGCTTACGCCCGCGCCCGCCGTTCGCTGGAATGGCTTCGACTTGCAGGCCAATGTCGACTTTGCGGTTGCCTCGTATGCCGACAACATGCGCCCTGGCCTGGTTCGAGTGTACGTGACGGGCAAGGGGAACTTCGAGGGCGAAGCCTCGGGGTATTTCCTGGTGCTTGGGCTCATGAACACCTCGTATGTGCAGGTCGCGGCCCTTTGGCCTGCGGAATATACGGGATATGCCATCGAACCCGATCCCATTGTGGGCTTTGCGGGCGTGGGGCTTACGCGCGGAGTGGAATACGAGCTTTCCTACGCGAACAACGTGAATGCCGGGTCTGCGACCATTACCATCACGGGCCTAGGCCCCTATTACGCCAACGCCAAGGACGTGACGTTTTCTATCGGGCCTGCGGCGCTTTCCGTGCGGGCCGACGATCTTACGTTGCCATATGGCCAGACGGGGGAGGCCACGTTTGCGTACGAGGCCACGGGGCTGGTTGGCGGCGATACGTGTCAGATTGCCGTGAGCCTGTGCTATGCCGATGGCACGACGGCCGTCGTGGAAGACCTTGCCAGCCTTCCTGTGGGCACGTATACGCTCGTTCCTTCCGTGAATCTGGGCGATAAGCGTGATAACTATAACGTGACCTGCACAAATGGAACTTTCACCGTGGAAGCGCTCTCGCTTTCCGACGCGCAGGTAACGCTGCCTACCGATACGTATGGCTATACGGGGTCGTCCATCGAGCCCGTGCCGGAGGTAACGCTGAACGGCGATACGCTTGCCCCAGGCGTGGATTACTCCGTTTCGTACGCGGGCAACAGCCTCCCCGGCGTGGCGCAGGTGGTCGTTACGGGAATGAGCAATTACCAGGGCGAAGCGTCCGCGTCGTTCGAGATTCAGGGTGGTGATATGGCGGATGCAACCGTGCAGGTGGGCGAAGCCACGTATACGGGCGCCGCGGTAACGCCTGGGGTAGCGGTGTCGTTCCATGGGAAGGAGCTTGTGGAAGGCGCCGACTACGAGCTTTCGTACGCGAACAACGTCGCGGTGGGAACGGCGAGCGTTACGGTAACGGGCAAGGGCTTGTTCCGGGGTTCGCGCACGGCAACGTTTTCGATTGAGCGCGCCGACATTTCAACGGCAAGCGTTTCCGCAGATAGCTGCACGTATACGGGTGCGGCGCTCACGCCCGATCCGGTGGTCGTCTGGAATGGGCAAACGCTTTCCAAGGGCAACGACTATACCGTTTCCTACGCCAACAACGTGGCGGTGGGGACGGCTACCGTGAAGGTTACGGGCAAGGGCAATTTCGCGGGCTCGGCTACGGGCGCGTTCGCCATCTCGAAGAAGCCCTCAACGGGAATGTATCGCCTGTACAATCCCAATTCCGGTGAGCATTTCTACACGGCGAATGCCTCCGAGCGCGACAACCTGCGGCGCGTGGGCTGGCGCTATGAGGGCATTGGCTGGAATGCGCCCACTACGGGTGCCGAGGTGTATCGCCTCTACAATCCGAACGCGGGCGATCACCATTACACGATGAGCGTGCAGGAACGTGACAACCTGCGGCGCGTGGGCTGGCGCTACGAGGGCGTGGGCTGGTATTCCGACACGTCCAAGAGCGTTCCGCTCTACCGCCAGTACAATCCGAACGCCGTTTCGGGCTCCCATAACTACACCACCAGCAAGGCCGAGAACGATTCCCTGGTGCGCGTGGGCTGGCGCGCCGAGGGCATTGGCTGGTATGGCGTGTAGCGTCCATCTCTCATACTTGGTGTCGAATGTGTGCACGTAGTTGCCAATACGGGCGAGCGTGCTAGAATGACGAAGTTTCTTATTACACATGCGTGCCGGACTCGTGCCCGCTAGTGGCCACCGAAAAAGGCTGCGGACCGGGGTTGAACGCGCGCAGAGGATTAACGAATGGAGTAAACATGGAGAAGGTCTCTATCCAGACCCTGCTCGACGCAGGTGCGCATTTCGGTCATCAGACCCGCCGCTGGAACCCCAAAATGAAGCCGTACATCTTCGGCAACCGCGGTGACATCTACATCCTCGACCTGAAGAAGACCCTCGTGGGCATGGACCAGGCGTACACCTTCGTGCGCAACCTGGCTGCCAACGGTGGCACCATCCTCTTCGTGGGCACCAAGAAGCAGGCCCAGGAAAGCGTTGCCGAAGCTGCTAACAGCTGCGGCATGCCCTACGTGAACGCCCGCTGGCTCGGCGGTATGCTCACCAACTTCGTAACCATCCGCTCCCGCGTTGCTCGCATGGAAGAGCTCGAGGCCATGGACGCCGACGGCCGCATGGAGCTGCTGCCCAAGAAGGAGCAGATGCTGCTGCACAAGGAACTCACCAAGCTGCAGACGAACCTCAACGGTATCCGCAGCATGAAGAAGGCCCCCGACGCCATTTTCGTGGTCGACACCAACCGCGAGCTCATCGCCATCCACGAGGCTCAGCGCCTGCACATCCCCGTTGTCGGCACCATCGACACCAACTGCGATCCCGACGACGTCGACTTCGGCATCCCCGCTAACGACGACGCCATCCGTTCCGTCAAGCTCTTCTGCAAGTTCATCGCTGCCGCTGTCATCGACGGCATTGGTGCTCCTGTCACGCTTGAGGAAATGGCTGCCGAAGGCGAAGCCGCTGCCCCCGAGGCCGCTGCTGAAGCCGAAGCTCCCGCTGCCGAATAGCATTCGTACTGAATGGGGCGGCTTCACGCCGCCCCTCTTTCCATAGAGAGAGGAAACCCACATGGCTCAGATTACCGCCGCAATGGTTAAGGAACTCCGCGAGATGACGGGCGCCGGCATGATGGAGTGCAAGAAGGCCCTCACCGAGGCCGACGGCGACATGGACGGTGCCGTAGACGTACTGCGCACCCGTGGTCTGGCCGCTGCCGCCAAGAAGGCTGGCCGCGCCACCAACGAAGGCCGCGTCGTGGCTCTCGTTTGCGAGAAGAACCCCACCGTTGGCTCCGTGTGCCAGGTCAACTGCGAAACCGACTTCGTGGCCCTCACCGATAAGTTCCAGGAGTACGCCGAGAACTTCACGAAGGCCGTTACCATGAACAACCCCGCTTCCGTCGAAGAGCTCCTCGAGAGCGAATTCGAAGGCGAGAAGGTTCAGGACGCCCTCACCGAGGCCATTCACGTAATCGGCGAGAACATGCAGATCGCCAACTTCAAGCGTCTCGAGGTTTCCGGCACCGGCGCTCTGGTTCCCTACATCCACATGAACGGCAAGATCGGCGTTCTGGTTGCCTTCAACTTCAACAACGAGGCCACCGCTCAGGCCGACGCCTTCGCTCAGATGGGCAAGGATGTCGCCATGCAGATCGCCGCTACCTCTCCCGTGTCCCTCGACGAGACCAGCGTTCCCGCTGAAATCCGCGAGCACGAGATGGCCATCTACAAGGCTCAGGCTGCCGAGTCCGGCAAGCCCGAGGCCATCCAGGAGAAGATCGCTTCTGGCCGCATGCAGAAGTTCTACAAGGAAAACTGCCTGGTCGACCAGGACTTCGTGAAGGATCCCGACCAGACGGTCGCTTCCTACATCGCTGGCGTTTCCAAGGAACTCGGCGACGAGATCAAGGTTGTCGACTTCGCTCGCATCGCCCTGGGCGACTAACGGCGAAACAACCATTTCGTTTCGGGAGGATGCCTCGTGCATCCTCCTTTTTTATGCTGTCGAAATTTAGTCGTTTCGGCGGTGCCCATCCTCTGCGCATTCTGTAACGGGTGGGTTGCATGAGGGGCAATCTCGCTATAATCACTCAGACGAGAGAATAAAGAAACATGCGAAGGAACGGTGTATGTCGGAAGAAGTAATCATCGTTCGCGAAAGCGAAAATCTTACGGGTACGGTTCGCGTTTCGGGCGCGAAGAATTCGGCGCTCAAGCTCATCGCGGCATCGCTGCTGGGCCAGGGCGAAAGCACGATTCACAATGTCCCGCTTATTTCGGATATCGTCATCATGAGCGAGGTGCTGGAAACGCTGGGTGCTTCCGTACATCGCGAAGGGCATGTCCTCACCATAGATACCTCCACGGTCGATTCGTATGAAACGCCGTATGAACTTGTAAGCAAGATGCGCGCGAGCATTTCCGTCCTCGGGCCGCTCATCGGCCGTTTCGGTCGTGCCCACGTGGCCATGCCGGGCGGCTGCCAGATTGGCGCGCGCAAGATCGATATGCACCTCGTGGGCCTCGAGCAGCTGGGCGTGCATTTCGAAGTCGAGCATGGCTATCTGGTTGCCACTACGCCCAATGGCCTGCATGGCGGCAGCATCGTGCTCGATTTCCCCAGCGTGGGCGCAACGGAAAACGCCATGATGGCCGCTGTCGTGGCCGAAGGCGATACCGTAATCGATAACGCTGCCTGCGAGCCCGAAATCGAAGACCTCGCGAACATGCTCAACGCCATGGGTGCCAAGGTCAGCGGAGCGGGCACCTCGGTCATCACCATCGAGGGCGTGCCTCTTTCCAGCATGCATCCCTGCGAGCACACCACGGTGGGCGACCGCATCGAGGCCGGTACGTTCTTGGTGGGCGGTGCGCTCATGGGCGGTCCCCTCACGGTCGAGGGCATCGACCCGTCGTTCTTGCGCATGGCCCTCATGAAGCTGCGCGCGATGGGCTGCACGGTGGAAACCACGCAGGATTCCATTACCATCAGCCGCACGCAGCCCCTGCGTGCCGTCGACATTCAAACGCTGCCGCATCCCGGCTTCCCAACCGACCTGCAGGCGCAGTTCATGCTGCTTGCCTCACTGGCCGAGGGCAATTCCGTCATCACGGAAAACGTGTTCGAGAACCGCTTCATGTTTGCCTCGGAGCTGTCGCGCATGGGTGCCGATGTCGTCATCGACGATCATCACGCGCTCGTGCATGGCGTCGATGCGCTGCAGGGCGCTCCGGTTGTTTCCACCGACCTGCGCGCTGGTGGCGCGCTCGTCCTGGCGGGCCTCATCGCCGAGGGCGAAACCATCGTGCGCAAGATTTCCCATATCGACCGCGGTTACGAAGACTACGTGGGCAAGCTGTCTAGCCTGGGCGCGCGCGTCGAGCGCACGACCATCGAGGAATTGTAGGGCCCATGAGCCGCGAGCAGAAACGACTGCGCAAGCGCGCACGCGCGGTGAACAATTCCGTCATCGGCACGCATGCCGCCGCAAACTCGCGGCGCGCCGCACGCACGAACGTCAATTTCGGCAACCAGCGCGGCGCCCAGCGTGCCGTGCGTGGCGAGATTAGCCACGTGGTGCCCCATACGCGCACGAGCGAGTCGCATCGCGATTATTCCCGCAGGTCGCATAGGCGCGACTACGTGGAAGCGGGCATGCGCCGCAGGCGCCGCAGGAGCGTGTTCGCGTTCGTGGCCGTGGCGGCCCTTGCCGTGTTCGCGGTCATTACCGTCTCGCGTTTCGTATACGCTTCGTCCATCGATGGCCAGATGCGCATCTCCGATAGCGCCACGCTTGGCGCGCTCACGGCCGTGCAGAGCGATACCGACGCGTATTACACGCTCATCGCGGGCGAGTTCGCGAAGCCGGGCGAGGAATCCGATTCCTCCGACCTGCTCATGCTCATGCGCGTCGACCCGCAGAGCAACGTGGTCACGTTCGTGTCCATTCCCGCAAACATCACGGCGTCCATGTCCGATGGCAATACGCATATGCTTTCGGAAGCGGCGAGCGTTGGTGGCGATGCCGAGCTCATCAGCCAGGTCTCGTCGCTCATGGGCGTGAAGATCGCTCACTTTGCGAAGATAGGTGCAAGCTCCTTCGAGACGCTCGTGAACGAGCTGGGTGGCATCACGGTCGACCTTCCCGAGGAGGTGGATGACCCGCGCGCCGGAACGTTGTGGCTTCCCGCGGGGCAGACCACGCTCGATGGCGAAAAGGCACTCTTCGTGTGCCGTGCGCGCAACTACTCGCATCCCGAGAGTGTTCAGGCCCAGGTGCAGCAGGATGTCTTCGAGGCGCTTCTGCAGAAGGCGCTGGGTGGCACGAGCCTCGATTCCGTGCTCACGCTCGACACCATCGCGTCCGACTTCCAGACCGATCTTTCCTTTGGCGACCTTTCCTCGCTGGCCAAGGCCGTGTCGCTTGATGCCGTAACGGTGTACGGCGGCTGCGTGCCGGGTTCCGCTTCTACCGACGGAACGACGTACGCGGTTTCCAATAGCTCGCTTTCCGCGCTCATGGAAACGGTTGAAGCCGGTGGCGACCCGAACGCCGAGGAAGAGCTGGTCGACGTCGATCCTACGGGCGTCACGGTGAGCGTGCGCAATGGCGCGGGCATTACGGGTGCCGCTACCACCACCGCAAACGAGGTTACGGCTGCGGGCTATACCGTCACGGAAACGGGCAATACCGACACGTACGTATACGACGAGACGCTTATCATCTACGCGTCCGACGATATGGCCGACGCTGCGAAGAACCTCGTGAGCGTGTTGGGCTGCGGTCGCGTTTCCTCTGCCAGCGTGTACTATTCGTTCAGCAGCGATATCCTGGTGGTTATCGGCAAAGACTGGGTGGCTAACTAGGCAACCCATCGCGCCTTCACACCAACGTTCACTATCCGTTTATTGTGCTTCTATCCTGCTATGGTAGAATGCGCCTAGCATAATGAGATTACAGAAGGAGTTATCCCATGCCTAATCGTGAAGATGTAGCTGCAGTGCTCGAACTCATCCGTCCTAGCCTCCAGGCCGACGGTGGCGACGTTCGCCTGGTCGACGTCATGGAAGACGGCACCGTTTCCGTGGAACTGCAGGGTGCCTGCCATGGTTGCCCCATGTCCCAGATGACGCTCGCCAACGGCATCGAGCGCATCCTGAAGGATCGCGTTCCCGGCGTCGTGAAGGTTGTTCCCGCTGAATAACCCATCGCCTTTGCGAACCTAAAGCCGCTGGCACCGCCGGCGGCTTTTTTGTTGCCCGTTTTCACGCTCGGGAACGTTTGCTACTCGGGTTCAGGTTGTAACTCGTCGCGGGGTCGGGTCGGGATTGCCCCTTGGGGCACCCGCTCCGCTGCTCGCGTGGTTTCGGCCCCGCACGGGCCGAAACCAACGCTCGTGCGCTCGCTGCTTCATGCTTTTAAATGGTTGCTTGGCTAAGCCAAGCAACTTCTTATTTTGATTTCAGAGTGCCCCAAGGGGCAATTCCGACCCGGCCTTGGATGGGCGATCGGGTTGCACCCTGGTGCGGTCCTGACGATTCCCGATCGGGAGAACGGTTTGCAAAAAGAATCGACGGGCATTTGCTGCCAGGCTGGTCATATGGTTCCCGACTGGCGCCGCCTGGGTCGTCCGCGAGAGGGTAACCTTGCCGAGCCGGTGTCCGCTGCAAGCCGTAAAACCATGTGACAGTTGGTTCCTGCTGCGAACGACGTGCCTACGTCGGCCTGCATGTGCTTCTTGGGGCACTCTGAAAGCCTTCTAATAAAGCGCTAAGTTCGGGGTTCGGCGCGGAGAGCGGGAAGCGGAGCTTCACGCAAATCCGCGCCGAACCCCGAACAGCGCAAGTAAAAGCATGAAGCAGCGCAGCGCATGAGCAATGGCTTTTGCCCCGTTGAGGGGCAAAAGCCGAGCGAACAGCGGAGCGGTGCCCAAGAGGCACATGCGGGCCGGCGGCCAGTTGCTCCCAACAACGACGCGGCCCTTTTGTTTCGTTGTGGGCCTTGCGCTATCGACTGTCGCGTTTTTAGTGCGGCGTGCGACGAGAGCGCGGTCGTCCGCCACTCACGAACCAGAGTGCATAGGCGAGGACGAGGCAGAATGCGGTGATGATGGCGTACGAGATGGGCAGGGCCACGGTGCCGTTGAGCGTGAAGTTGTACCAGTCGGTACCCGTAAGTCCGAAGCTCAGGCCGTTCAGCAGGATATTCACGGCGTAGAAAACCGCGTAGGCGATAGCGGGGATAAGCCCCAGGGGCGCTTGTGCCGCCGAGACGCTCGTGCCGCTGCGCGCGATGAGCAGCGCCGCGAGCGCGAGGAGCGGGGCTACGAGGTGCAGGAAGAAGTTTCCGCCCGCCATAACCGCCGGGAATCCCATGGCCGGGCCCAGGAACAGCATCACGACCAGGAACGTGAGCATGATCGCGTTGGTGCCAATCAGGCGCAGTAGGTGCAGGCGTGGCGAGATGCGCGTGCTTGCGCCCGTCAGCATGCGCGCTTCCTGCGCGGCGCAAGCAATGCAGCAGGCGGCCATGAGCAGGTTCGAAAGCACGGTGAAATAGCGAAGGCTGCCCAGGCCGGAAAACGACAGGGCGCCGCCGTCGATGCCGGCTATCATGGAAATCCAGGCAAGGATGCTGGTTAATGCGGTAAGCACGTCGAGCGTGATTAGGGTGCGCAAGCGCGCGGGGGAGTAGGTGGTTCCAATCGCTGGGGTATCGGGCGCGTTGTCGCGAACTTGCTGCGGCATGCGTGCAGTCATGGGGCCTCGTTTCTCTTCGATTTTGTCTAGGCAATGGTATCCCATAGCCTCCTGTTCGTAGGTAACCCTTCGTATACGCTGCGGCGCGGTTGCGGAAACCCCAGGTGCGCCGCATGCTCCATTGGGCGGGCTCTTCGTCAGCGCCGAGGTTGCCGCGGTATGTTCTGCTACAATCGAAGTGAACGTAGAACCAAGGGTTTCAAACGTGCGGGGATCGGGGGGTTCCATGGCAACGGTAGTTACATGCGAAACGTGCGGATCGACCGACTTCGACCTGCATGACTATTGTTCTGTGATGGTGCTCAGCCCCGAGCGCGCGCTCTTCACTCTGAAGTGCGCGAAGTGCGGAACGAAAGTTACCACGCTCTCGCCCATACCCGAAGATATGCGTTCAAGAATCGCTGCCGCCGCGCGCGAGATGAATGCGGGCATGGGCGGTTGCGAAACGTCAAATCGATAGACGTGGCCGGCGGGTCGCGTTGCGTCCGCGGGAAAAATTATGCTCAACGAAATCTATCACATGCTCGACCCCGTAGCCTTCACGCTGGGCCCCCTGTCCGTGCGTTGGTATGGCATTGCCTACGTCATCGGCTTCATCTTCGCCGGCCTGGTCATTTCCAAAACGGCTAAGCGCTGGGGCGTTCGCGTCACGTCCGACGACCTTTCCACCATCCTCATCTGCGTGGTCGTAGGCGTTATCCTGGGCGCTCGTTTGGGGTACGTGCTGTTCTATGGCGACGGCTATTACTTCCAGCATCCGCTCGAGATCTTGGCGTTCTCTCAGGGTGGCATGAGCTTCCATGGCGGCCTCATCGGCGCGCTCCTTTCCGGCATCGTGGCTGCGAAAATCTGCGGCATTCCCTATACCACCCTGGCCGACTTGGGCTGCATTGCGGCTCCCATTGGCCTGTTCTGCGGCCGATGCGCCAACTTCATCAATGGCGAGCTGTGGGGCGCCCCCACCGATCTGCCCTGGGCGGTCGTCTTCGGCGGGGCAGCCGGTTCCGTGCCACGCCATCCGTCGCAGCTCTACGAAGCCCTGCTCGAGGGCGTCGTGCTCTTCATCGTGCTGTACGCCTTGTCCCGCAAGACGCCGCCGCGCCCTCGTGGTACGTTTCTGGGCCTGTTCCTGCTACTGTATGGCCTGTTCCGTTTCGCGGTCGAATTCGTGCGCCTGCCCGACGAGCAGCTGGGGTACCTGCTGGGCACGGGCTGGCTCACTATGGGGCAGGTGCTGTCGCTTCCGCTCGTTGTTGCGGGCATTGCCATGCTCGTGTGGGTGGCCAAAGCGCGTCTTCCCCAGCAGGGGCACCCTCTTGCGGAAGACGATGGGGAAGGAGCTTCCGCATAAGCGAGCGTCGCTCCTTCGCTCGATTCGCAGTTTAGTAACGCGTGGGAAGCGCGTGCCGCGATTGCGCTAGCATGGGTTCATGTTCATGGTGTCGGCGAAGGAGGAACCATGTCCCTAGCGTTTTACAAGTGCGCGACGTGCGGCAATATCGCCGTGAAACCCTACGATTCAGGAGCTCCGCTTTCCTGCTGCGGCCAGAAGATGGTCGAGCTGGTGGCGAATACCGTAGATGCCGCCAAGGAAAAGCACGTTCCCATGGTCACGGTGAATGGCCCGCAGATCGATGTGGTAGTGGGCGAGGTCGAGCACCCCATGCTCGAAGAGCATTTCATCACGTTCATTTGCCTCGAAACGCAGAAGGCCTACCAGTTTGCCCAGCTTCAGCCTGGTCAGAAGCCTGCAGCGTCGTTCGCCATCTCCGATGACGATGCGCCCATTGCGGTGTACGAGTATTGCAACCTGCATGGGCTCTGGAAGACCGATCTGTAATCGCGTTGTGAAACAGCCCTTGTCTCCGCCCGCCGCTCCTTATCGAGCGGCGGGTTTTCGTTTGCGCGTACGTGTTCCCTTGCGGTAGGAGTTCCGCTGGGCGTACGGGGCCAAGGCGTATGCGGTATTATCTTTCCCATGAAATCAGAACGAATCGATACATGCATCATCGGCTGTGGCGCCTCTGGGCTGGCAGCTGCCATAACGGCGGCTCGCGCGGGGCGTAGCGTGGTCGTTCTCGAGCGCGATTTCGAATACGGGCGCTCGATTAAGCGCACGGGCGATGGGCGTTGCAATATCGCGAACGCCTGCACTAGTGCGGCTACCTATCACAACAACTCCTTTGTCGAGCAGGCGTTTCGCGTATGCGGCCCCAGCCGCGCGCTCGCGTTCCTGGAAAGCTGCGGTCTCGTGCTGCGCCAGGAAGGCGAGGGACGTCTGTATCCCCAGGCGAATAAGGCCACGTCGGTGGTTGATGCGCTGTTGCTGGCGGCATCCCGGGCGGGTGTGCGCATCATGTTTGGCTGCGAGGTCGACGCAATCGCTCAGCGCGGCGAACTGTGGGAGGTGTCGTGCTTGCGGGCACAGCTTCCCGTGAAGGATAAGCGCATCACCGCGAAGGATCGAGCTCAGGCGTGGTCTTCCGCGAAGCGCACTGCGCTCGAGGCCCGCTGCGTTGTGTATTGCGGCGGAGGGAACGTTCCAGCTTCGATTGTGCCCGACGGCGTGAAGCTGAACCCGTCGGTGCCGGTGCTCGGTCCGTTGGCGACCGACGCGAAACCCATTGCGGGGCTCGATAAAGTGCGCGTGAAATGCGCCCTTTCGTCAGGCGATATGCGCGAAGCGGGGGAAATCACGTTTCGCACGTATGGCGTTTCGGGCATTGCGGCGTTCAACTTGTCGCGTCACGTGAAGCCTGGCGATACGCTGTGCATCGACTTCCTTCCCGAGGCTCGCATCGATGACGCGGAAGAGGAACTCTGCCGCAGGCTCGATGCGCTTGCTCCTTGTACGGGTGAAGAATTTTGTACGGGCATGCTTCTGCCCGACGTTGCGCGCGTCGTGTTGCGCGCGGCGGGACTGCGCGAGAACGAGGCTGTCGCGCGCGAAGACATGCCGCGCCTGGCGCGCATGCTCCGCTCGTTTCCGCTTACCGTGAAGGGCATTGGCGATGAAGCGCTGTGCCAGGTCCATCGTGGGGGCGTGAGCGTTTCGCAGGTCGAGCCGTCAACTATGGAAGTGCGAACCTGTCCTGGTTTGTACGTATGCGGCGAAGCGCTCGACATCGACGCCCCGTGTGGCGGATATAACCTCCATTGGGCGTGGGCAAGTGGCATTATCGCGGGAGAGGCGGTGAGCGCGTAGTGATCAGGGTTCCCAATGTGCGATGCACGCTCGATGAGGAGCGCGAGTCGCGCGGCGATATCGCCTTTACGGAGGGTGCGCTGGCGCGCGCCGTTGCGAAGAAGCTCGGTCTCTCCGTGGACGACGTGCGCGAGGTGCGTACGTTGCGTCGCAGCATCGATGCGCGCAAGAAGAACGACGTGCATTTCAACGTTACCGCGTGCGTGACCCTGCGGAATGAAATGAGCGAGCAAGCTGCGGTGGAAAGCGGCAAGGCCCAGGCGTATCGCATCCCTAAGCCCCTGTCGTTTCCCCAGCTCGAAGCCTCTTGCGAGCCGCGGCCGCTCGTGGTGGGTGCGGGTCCTGCGGGCTTGTTCTGCGCGCTTTATCTGGCGCATGCGGGCTTGCGTCCGCTGTTGGTGGAGCGCGGTGCGTCTGTGGAGGAGCGTACGCGCATCGTCGAGGCGTTCAACGAGGGCGCCCCGCTCGATGTGCATACGAATATCCAGTTCGGCGAAGGCGGCGCGGGAACGTTTTCCGACGGAAAGCTCACCACGAATACGAAGCACCCGTTCACGCCCTATGCGTTGGAATGGTTCGTCGAGGCAGGCGCGCCCCAGGACATCCTATGGGATGCCAAGCCCCACATTGGAAGCGACGTGCTGCCTGGGGTAGTGCGTGCGCTGCGCGAACGCATTATCGAGCTGGGCGGCGAGGTACGTTTTGGCACGCAGCTGGTCGATGCGCGCTTCTCGCGGGGAAAGCTTCGCGAGGCGGTGCTTGAGGACGTGCATACGGGCGAGCGCTTTGTGCTCCCCGTAGCGCGCATGGTTGTGGCCTGCGGCCATTCTGCGCGCGACACGTTCGAGGCCATTCGCGCATGGGGCCTGTTCATGGAGCAGAAGCCCTTTTCGATGGGCGTACGCATCGAGCATCCCCAGAGCATGGTCAATGCTTCGCAATGGGGCCCTGCCGCGAATCATCCCGCTCTGCGCAATCGTGCGGCCGACTACAAGATGGCCATTCACGTGAATAAGCGCAGAAGCGCCTACACGTTCTGCATGTGTCCTGGTGGCACGGTGGTTCCCGCTGCAAGCGAGGAAGGCGGCGTAGTAACCAACGGCATGAGCGAGCGTGCGCGCGATGGGCGCAATGCCAATGCGGCGCTGCTCGTGAACGTCGATCCGGAAGACTTTGGCTCCAGCGACCCTCTGGCGGGCATGTACCTGCAGCGCGAGGTGGAGCAACGCGCGTATCAGGTGGCGCTGGAAGCTGCTGGTGCGCCGTATTCTGCGCCTGCGCAAACGGTGGGCGACTTCCTGGCCGATATGCAGCGTAGCGCGGCGAAAGGGCCGGCCAACCCGGTTGAGCCCACGTATGCGCGGGGAATCGTGTCCGCGCATCTGCGCAACGTGCTTCCCGCGTTCGTGTGCGAAACCATCACCGACGCGCTTCCCCAGATGGATAGGCGCCTGCATGGCTTTGCTTCCGCGGGCGCTCTCATGACGGCCCCGGAAACCAGGTCGTCTTCTCCCGTGCGCATATGTCGCGGTGCCGACTTCCAGGCGTTTCTGGGCTCGTCGGCGCCCCGCAGCGAGAACGCGGGCACGGGGGTGTACCCCTGTGGCGAGGGTGCGGGCTATGCGGGTGGAATCGTGTCCGCAGCAGCCGACGGCATGCGCGTTGCGCAATGCATCGTAGACGCCCTTGCGGCCGATGTGGCCAATTCGGAGGCGGGGGCACCCTCCCAGCTCGAAGCTGCTGCAAACGAAGCGGAGGTCGCTGCAGCCGTTCGCGCTCTGCGCGAGGGCGAGGCGGTTGCGTTCCCCACCGACACCGTGTTCGGATTGGGCGTGGCGATTGAATTCGCCCCGTCACCCGCCGACTTGTATCGCATCAAGCGTCGTCCCGCCAGCAAGCCCGTTGCGTGGCTTGTGCGTGGAACGGGCGATCTGGACGCTTATGGCGTTGAGGTCCCGAAATATGCATACGACCTGGCGAAACGTTTTTGGCCTGGCGCGCTCACGCTTATCGTGCGCGCAAGCGAGGCCGTGCCGCCGGCATATCGTTCGCCTGCGGGAGCTATCGCCTTGCGCATGCCTAACAGCGATACGGCACGCATGCTCATGCAGCGTGTGGGTTGCCCCTTGGCCACCACGTCTGCGAACATCTCGGGGGAGGATGCCCCTGCGTGCGCGGCCGACCTGGCGCCGTCGATCGCCCAGGGTGCGTCAATGGTCGTTGAGGGGTTCGTGAACGCGAGCGGCGTTGCATCGACCGTGGTCGACTGCACGGGCCCCACCCCCCAGGTGCTTCGCCAAGGAACCGTCGTCATAGATAACCAACGAAAGAAATAGTCCAGCTCGGTCGCACGAAACGCGAGGAGGTTCGTATGCTGCCAACTGAAACGGTCGAAGAGCTCAAGCAGAGCGTGAAGCGCGAGGAATTCTACTTCGATTCCTCCGATGGCGAGACGCGCATTCGTGCGCTCGCGTGGATTCCCCAGGGTACGCCGCGAGCCATCGTGCAGCTGGCCCATGGCATGGTCGAGCATATCGAGCGCTACGATGATTTCGCGCGCACGCTTGCCGTAAGCGGTTACGCCGTGATGGGCAACGATCATATTGGACACGGCAAGAGCCTGCTCCATGGCAGTGAACTGGGCCAGCTCCCCGTGGGCGGCAACGACATCATGGTCGCCGACGTGCACACGTTGCGCTCCTATGCCCAGGCGCGTTTTGGCGAACACCCTCATTTCCTGTTTGGCCATTCCATGGGCAGCTTCGTGGTCCGCGTGTACGCCTCGCGCTACGGCGAAGGGCTCGCGGGCGTCATTGCCTGCGGTTCGGGCCAGCAGGTCGGTCCCATCTACGTGATGGGCGAGGGGCTGGCGCGCGGAATCGCCCACGTGTGGGGCGGCGACTACCGCAGCAACCTGCTGCATTCCATAGTCATGGGATCGTACGGCAAGCGACTGAAGGGGGCTACCGGCCCGCTCGACTGGCTGAACTCGTCGCCTGAACAGGTGCGGGCGTACGCCGGCGACACCGAATGCGGCTTCATGTTCTCGGCTGGTGGGTATGCGTCCCTCATTGCGCTCTTGAACGAGTGCTCGACGGTTGAATGCGCGCGCAATACGCCCGAAGACCTTCCCGTGTTGTTCGTTTCCGGCTCTCAGGACATCGTGGGGGACTATGGCCGTGGCGTTCGCCGTGCTGCCGATGCCATCGCGCGTACGGGGCATGCTGACGTTGAGGTTCGCCTGTACGACGGCATGCGCCACGAGATCCTGATGGAGCCTGCTCACGAGCTGGTGTATGCCGACATTCTGGAATGGCTGGAGGAGCGTCTGTGAGTAAGTACGTAATCGCCCTCGACCAGGGCACGACGTCGTCGAGGGCGCTGCTCGTCGATCGCGACTGCATCGTTCGCGGCGTGTACCAGATG
>NZ_JAZZJS010000084.1:0-4710 GCF_056180635.1 Denitrobacterium sp.
CTACATGATTGACTTTTCGATTTTCCTCACCGCAGAAGCCTGGATCAGCCTTCTCACGCTCGTCTTCCTGGAAATCGTTCTAGGCGTCGACAACATTGCGTTCATCGCCCTCACCACGAACCGCCTTCCCGAAGACAAGCAGCATATCGGCCGCAAGCTGGGTCTGGCCGGCGCCATGATCATGCGCGTCGTCTTTCTGTGCTTTGCGTCGTGGCTCATCCACATGACGCAGCCGATCTTCACGGTCGACCTGGGCTTCTACTCCCATGGCTTTTCGGTGCGCGACCTGCTGCTTGCCGCCGGCGGCATCTACCTCATCTACAAGGGTGCCAGCGAGCTGCGTAGCATGCTGGCTCTGGAAGAGCTACGCGCCAAGCACGGCGACGACGAGGACAAGAAGTCGCATCAGATTGGCCTTGGCCAGGCCGTGGGCACCATCATGGTCATGGACATCGTGTTCTCCATCGACTCCGTCATCACGGCGGTGGGCATGGCCGAGCACCTCATCATCATGATCATCGCGGTCATTTCCGCCATCCTGCTCATGATGGTCTTCATCGACCAGGTGAGCGACTTCATCAACAAGCACGCGGAAATCACCATCCTGGCCCTCGTGTTCATCCTCTCCATCGGCTTGCTGCTCACGCTCGATGGCTTCGGCCTGCATACCGGCGTGGAAATCGAGGCGCTTGGCATGTCGCTGGAAAAGGTGCTCGTGTACTTCGCGATGGTCTTCAGCCTTGTCATGGAAATCATCCAGATGACGTACAACAAGCGCGCTGCGCAGTTCCATCGCGAGCGCGAAATCGAGCGCGGCCGCCAGCAGATGCGCCAGGAGCTCATCGAAAGCGGCGAACTCAGCGAGTAACGCCGTTCGCATAACGCCGTAACGAGGCGACCCCTCTGGCATCTTTCCTGGAGGGGTCGCTTTGCGTGTGTGGGCTATTCGCTAGTTTGCAGCGGTGAACAGCTTGTATCCGTCGTCTGAGACGATGAGCTTGCATGCTGCGGGAAGCACGCGCGCCTGGAAGGGCGTGTAGGCCTCGAGCGGCTCGCCGTCGTATTGCACGAGCAGCTGCGGGTCTGATTCCACGCGAATGTCGCGGCCGCGGTAGTACACGAGCGCGTTACTGGTTTCCAGCGACCCGCCCGAATGGTCGAATGCGGCCCCCAGCGCGGCGGGCAGGAGGTCCCATGCGGTTTGCGTGGTGAGCACGAGCACGTCGAGCGCGCCGTCGTTGGGCAGATTGCGCGGCGTGATGGAGATGTCGAACTGGATCTTGCTGAAGTTGATGAGCATGACCCCCACGCCCTCGTGTTCGTGCGTTACGCCGTCGACGGTGACCTTCAGGTGCGCTACCTGGGGGTTCGGATTCTGGAAGGCCGCCTTGAAATACGCGGCGGGCCCCCAGCGCTTCTTGTCGCGACGCGCCTCGCTCATCATCGTGGCGTCGTAGCCGCAACCGGCCATCATCGAGAAGCCATGATGGCCTTCGCTCGTGATGATCTCTCCCAAATCGAAGTCGAGGCACTTGCCTTCCTTGGCAAGCTGGGCGAGGGCGAAGGGCTCGATGGGCGACATGACGTTCTGGCAGAGCAGGTTGGCCGTGCCAGCGGGGAAGGGCAGGATGGGGATGCCCGAATCGTGCAGCAGGTAGCATACGGCGGCATGCGTTCCGTCGCCGCCCGATGCGATTACGGCGTCGAACGTGCTTGCATCGGCGAGGGCGTCGGCGAACGAGGAGCATGCATCTACGCAGCGAATGCAGACTTCATCTCCCGTTTTCGCGTACGATCGGGCGAAGTCGTAAATGGCATCTCCACCATATCCAGAAGATAGGTTATTCAGTACAAGTAGTTTCACAGCGCCCTCTTCTATTGCTATGATGTTGTAGCGTATTAATAAGGTATACCCATATGTGGTAAGGATTGTAAAGCGTGTTCATAACCGACCAGGCCCAGCTCGAGGCATTCGTTGACCGAGCGTTGACATCCGAAGTGCTCGCAATCGACACGGAATTTCTGCGCGAGAAAACGTATTATCCGAAGCTCTGCCTCCTGCAGATGCGCGCCGATAGCGAAACGGTCATCATCGACCCCTTCGGCATCAAGGACCTGCATGCCATCGTTCCCCTGCTGCAGTCGCCCACCATCATGAAGGTCTTCCATGCGGGCACGCAGGATATCGAAATCCTCTTCCGCGAAACGGGCGTCATGCCCACTCCCGTGTTCGACACGCAGCTCGCTGCCGCCCTTATGGGGCACACGCAGCAGATTGGGTACGGCGCGCTCGTGAACGACGTGTGCGGCGTGCAGCTGAAGAAAATGGACTCCTTCACCGATTGGTCGCGCCGTCCTCTTTCGTCGTCGCAGCTCAAGTATGCGGCCGATGACGTCGTGTACCTTCCGAAAATGTACCGCCGCATGAGCAAGCGCCTTTCCGACCTGGGGCGCATCCATTGGCTCGACGACGATTTCGCCGCTCTGGTCGACGAAGAGCGCTACCGCGACGATCCGCGCGAACGCTTCCGCCGTCTGAAGCGCGTTTCGCAGCTTTCGCGTCGCCAGCTTTCCGCTGCGCGCGAGGTTGCCGCCTGGCGCGAGCAGCGCGCACGCACGCTCGACATTCCGCGCAAGTGGGTCATCACCGACGAACAGGTGGTGGAGGCCTGCAAGCGCGAGGCGCGTTCCATCGACGAGCTGTTCATGGTACGTGGCATGTCCGACAAGCTGGGCACCGCCGATGCGCGTAGCGTGGTTGCCGCCATCGTGCGTGGCCTCGACGCTCCCGAAGAGGAATGGCCCGCTCACGATCGCCCGCAGAAGAACGAGCACAATGTCGACCTGCAAATCGACGTCATGACCGCCCTCGTGCGCCTTCGTTCGCGCGAAGCGGGCGTGGCGTTCCAGACGCTCGCCGGCCATAGCGACCTCGTTTCGCTCGCGCGTGGGTACCGCGACGTCGAGCTGCTGAAGGGCTGGCGTGCGCAAATCGTGGGAAACGAGCTCTTGGAGCTTCTGGAAGGCAACATCGCGCTGTCGATCGACGATGGCAACCTTAAGGTAACGAAAAAAAGCGAATCGTAGGTTTTTCCTGCTGGGATAAGGGGATACGCGGGGTCTGCGTCTATAATCCGTTCTCAAAGAAATAGCGAACACGTGTGCGTTCGCGGCTCAGAAAGGCCAGTCATGTTCTCTACCGCGTATATCATTCTCATCGTCGTATCCACCGTCATCGGCTTCGGCGCCCAGGCATATGTGAACTCGCAGATCAAGAAGTACTCCAACGTGCCCTCGTCGTGGGGCCTCACCGGCGTGCAGGCGGGCGAGAACATGCTCTCGTACCATGGCGTGCACGGCGTTCCGTTCCATCGCGGCGGTGAAGGGCAAGATCACTTCGACCCGCGCGATAACTCCATCACGCTCGATCCGCACGCGTACAGCCAGCCTTCCATCACGGCCATTGCCACGGCGTGCCACGAGGTGGGCCATGCCTGCCAGTTCGCGCAGGGCTACGGCCCCATGAAGTTCCGCTCGGCGCTGGTGCCCGTGGTGAACTTCGCGTCGAACGCCTGGATGATTCTGCTGCTCATCGGCATCTTCATGAACATCGCCGGCGCCATCGACCTGGCCATCATCCTCTACGCGTTCGCGGTGCTCTTCCAGCTCGTAACGCTGCCCGTTGAATTCAACGCGAGCCATCGCGCCATGAAGTACCTGGAAGCTGCTGGCCTGCCCCAGGGCGAACGCGCCGGTGCCTTCAACGTGCTGCGCGCCTGCGCGCTCACGTACGTGGCCGCCGCGCTCGTTTCCGCGCTGCAGCTCCTGTGGCTCATCGGCCAGCGCCAGGATTAATCGCCATGAACGAGGGGGAGGGCGTACAGCGCAAGCCGCTTAGCGTTTCGGGGGCCATGGCGCGCGCGAAGAGCGCGCTCGAGTCCTGCACCGTCACGCTTATCGGCGAGGTTTCGGAGGTTTCGAACAAGCCAGGCTACAAGGCCGTCTACTTCACCGTGAAGGACGAGTCGGCCTCGCTTCCCTGCATGATGTGGCAGAATCGCTTCCGCGCCATGGGCGTGCAGATTCGCGTGGGCATGCTCGTGCAGCTCACGGGCCGCTTCACCCTCTATGCCGCCAAGGGGCGCATGAACTTCGACGTCTTCTCGCTCTCGCTGGCCGGCGAAGGCGATTTGCGTGCGCGCGTGGCGAACCTGGCGCGCAAGCTTCAGGCAGAAGGTCTCACCGATCCTTCCCGTAAACGCCCCCTTCCCGCATTGCCGCAGGTTGTGGGCTTGGTAACCTCGCCACGTGGTGCGGCGGTGCACGACGTGCTGCGCACCTTCCGCAGGCGATTCCCGCTTGCGCGCATCGTGCTGGCGGGCGTTGCCGTGGAAGGCCCGCAGGCTCCTGCCGGGCTCATCGAGGCCCTTCGCTGCGTGGTGAATGCAGGCGCCGAAGAGGTGCTGCTCGTGCGTGGCGGTGGTTCCTTCGAGGACTTCATGCCCTTCAACGACGAGGCGCTCGCGCGTGCCATTGCCGCGTGCCCCGTTCCCGTAATCACCGGCATCGGCCACGAACCCGATAATTCAATCTGCGACATGGTTGCCGACTTCCGAGCATCAACCCCGACGGCTGCCGCCGAAATGGTCGCACCTGAAAGGGAATCGGTCAATGCAGCGCTCGATCAGTAAAGTCGGAGGCCAAGCGGTC
>NZ_JAZZJS010000085.1:0-7254 GCF_056180635.1 Denitrobacterium sp.
GCAAGCGCGCAGGGGCCCGAAGGCAAGGCGCTCGTCTTAGTGGAACGTCTTGATTCAGGCACGTACGAAACGCGCATCTACCTGTACCACGGCGCCATCGTGCAAGAATACGCCCTGGCCAACGCCGCATACACGCCGGAAAAGGCCACCGAGCTACTGCCTTCGAGCGTATTCGACTTCTCGTACGAGAATGGCATCCTGTCCATTACCACCGACCAGGGCACATCGCACGTTGCGTTGCGCAGCGAGCAAGGGGGTGCCTAATGGAACGGCGCACTGCACGCATCGAGCGCACGTCCTTTTCCCACGCGGCGTTCACCATCGAAGCCATCATCCTGCTCGTGTTCCTGGTGGGCGCGCTAGCCGTGTTCACGCAGCTCTTCGCACGCGCAACCACTACGTCGCAGCAGTCCGCACAGCTCGAGCAGGCCATCATGCTCGCCACCAACACTGCCGAGGAATTCTCGGCCGACCCAACGGGCATCGCACCCAGTACGAAGCAGGGCGATTTCACCGTCACCTGCAACGTTACCCAGTCTAGGGAAAGCGGCGGCACGCTCTACAACGCGCACATCACCGTTGCCAACGAAAGCGGCAGCGTATACGACATATCCACCGCGCGTTACGTTAGCGAGGTGACGAGCTAATGGCCATGGGAAAACGCCTGCGTATCGGCCCCCTTTCGCTCATCACCTACATCGCCATCGTGAGCCTGGCGGTGCTCGCCGTGCTCACGGTAACCACGGCGAACGCATCGCACACGCTCGCGCAGCGCCAAGCCGACGCCACCGCGAAGGCCTACGCCGAGGAAACCTGCGCGCAGACATTCCTCGCCCAGGTCGACGGCGTGCTTTCCGCATCGTCGGCCACCACCTCCACCGAACTCGCCCAACAGGTAAACGCGAACATCGACGACGCGCTCGAAGCGGCGCGCAACGCCTCCTCGGAAGACGTGAGCGCAACCGCATCGGTTACGGGCACCGTCGTTTCGGCGCAATTCACCTGCGAAGGCGGACGCACGCTCGTCATCGAGCTGAACATCCAGAGCAATCGAACCTACGACATAACCCAATGGAACATGACGGCCATCGTCAACACTGCCGAAGAAGACACCTTGTGGTCGGGCGTCTCGAACTAAAAGGAGCATAGATGGAACTCGAAGAACTCTTGCAGCACATGATTGAGGCGGGGGCCTCCGACATCTTCGTGGTGGCCGGTTTGCCCATCTCGTTCCGGGTAAGCGGACGCCAGGTGCGCTGCGACACCGAGCCGCTGCGCCCCGCCGACACGAAGGCCATCGTCGAGTCGATCTACCGCATCGCCGGGCGCGACATCAACCTGTTCGCCCAGAACGCGAACCACGACGAAGACTTCTCCTTCGCCATTCCGGGCGTGGGGCGCTTCCGCGCGAACATCTTCCGCCAGCGTGGTTCGTTTTCCGCAATCATCCGCGTCATCCCCTTCGGCCTTCCCAAGCCCGAGGACTTCAACATTCCCGAAGACGTTCTCTCGCTCGCCGACCTCTCGAAGGGCCTGGTGCTGGTAACCGGCCCAGCCGGCGCCGGCAAGTCCACCACGCTCGCCTGCATCATCGATCGCATGAACCATCAGCGCGAGGGTCACATCATCACCATGGAAGACCCCATCGAGTACGTGCATAGGCACGGCAGCTGCATCGTCACGCAGCGCGAGGTGCCCACCGACATCGCAACGTACGGCGAGGCGCTGCGCTCGGCCATGCGCGAGGCCCCCGACATCATGCTCCTGGGCGAAATGCGCGACTACGAAACCATCGGCACGGCCATGACCGCCGCGGAAATGGCCCAGCTCATCTTCAGCACGCTGCACACCACCAGCGCGTCGGGCACCGTCGACCGCATCATCGACGCCTTCCCCGCCTCGCAGCAGCACCAGATTCGCGTCCAGCTCTCTCTCGTGCTGCAGGCCATCGTGTGCCAGCAGCTCGTGCCCGCTCTCGACGGCGGCATGCTCCCCGCATTCGAGATCATGCACACGAACACGGCTATCCGCAATCTCATCCGCGAGCAGAAGACGTACCAGATCGACTCCGTCATCGCCAGCTCGCGCAACGAAGGCATGCGCACCATGGACCAGAGCCTGTTCGCCCTGGTGAAAGAGGGGAAGATTGCAAAGGAAATCGCCCTGCGCTACAGCATCCACGCCGAAGCGCTTGCGAGGCGCATGGAAATCGAGGGCCTGTAACAACCAGCAAAACGCAAGCGGGAGGGTCGCCCCTCCCGCTTTTTCGTGCTCGCTACTCGACAGCTTTCATGAAAGCCCCAGAGGAACGCGCCTGACACGACGCATGTTCAAGAGCGCGACGAAGCGCTCGTCACTATCGAGGACTCGTCGCTGGGCATACGCCCCGAAAGACCCGCACAATTACCGAATAGCCTGCCGAAATCGTCGATGCTCATGCAGAGCGACATGTTGGTTTCGCTGCCGGTCGCGAGCTCGTGTATAATTGGCGCGGCTTTAATCCAGGCGAAAGGGGTGCGTGATGATCGAGTTCTTCCTCACCGATGAAACGGGAACGCACGCTATCGACCAGCCCGAGGCTGGTTGCTGGGTGAACGTCGTCTCCCCCACCGCCGAAGACCGCGCGTGGCTGGAAAATGAACTGGGCGTCATCGACGAGTTCGTGAAGTCGGCGCTCGACGACGAGGAAACCTCCCACGTCGACTACGACGAAGACACGGGCCAGACGCTCGTCATCGTCGACTGCCCCTTCGTGGAAGACGCATCCGAAGCCGAAGACCCGCTGATGACGCAGTACGACACGCATCCGCTTACCGTGCTCTTCCTACGCACGCAAGATATGATCGTCACCATCAGCCTGAAGGAAAACCCCACGCTCAGCCTGTTCGCCGTGGGAAAGGTCGCCGATTTCAACACGCATCACCGCACGCGATTCCTGCTGCAGATCTTCTCGAACACCGTGCAGCGCTACCTGCGTTATCTGCGCAGCATCAACCGCCAATTCACCAAGAACGAGAAAATCCTGCACCAGACGATGCGCAACAGCGAACTCGTGAAGATGCTGGGCTTGGAGAAATCGCTCGTGTATTTCAGCACGTCGCTACGCGGCGACGAAACCACGCTAACGCGCATCAAATCGGGGCGCGTGGTGCGCCTCTACGAGGACGACAAAGACCTGCTCGACGACGTGTTCATCGAGATTCGCCAGGCAACCGAGATGTGCACGGTGTACAGCAGCATTCTAAACGGCACGATGGACACGTTCTCCAGCGTCATCAGCAACAATCTGAACCTGGTCATGCGCACGCTCACCATCGTGACGATCGTGCTGGCCATTCCCACCATCATCTTCAGCTTCTACGGCATGAACGTCGATGGGCTTCCCCTCACCGAAACGTGCTTCCTACCACTGGGCCTTGCCGTGGTGGGCATGGCGGCGGCCATCCTCTACTTCCGAACGAATAACCTGTTCAAGTAAGCACTACGCTGGCGCGCGAACGCCCCAGCTCACCGTTCGCCCCATCGAAACCGTGCTCACTTTGCGCATCTGGCTTCCATTGCGCTCAAAACGTGCGAAAATATGCGCGGATTATTACCTCAGGAAGGACCATCAATGGCCGAATTCGACTTCAGCAGCAAGATCGTGAGCATTCCGGATTACCCGCAGCCCGGCGTTATATTCAAGGACATCACGACGCTCCTGCGCGACCCCGAAGGGTTCCAGCGCTGCGTCGACGAGCTGGCGAACCACTTCATGGACCAGGGCATCACCAAGGTCGTGGGCGCTGAAGCACGCGGATTCATCATCGCCGCACCCGTCGCGTACAAGCTGAACGCCGGCCTCGTTCCCATGCGCAAGCCGGGCAAGCTGCCCCGCGAAGTCTACACGCAGCAGTACGGCCTGGAATACGGCTCCGACGAACTGCAGGTTCACACCGATGCCATCACGAAGGACGACCGCATCCTTCTGGTCGACGACCTCATCGCCACCGGCGGCACGGCCGTTGCCCAGGTAGAGTTGCTCTCCAAGTTCGGCGCCACCCTGGCTGGCATGGCCTTCCTCATGGAGCTCGATTACCTGAACCCGCGCGACGTGGTGAACAAGGCGACCGACTGCGAGATCTTCTCGCTCGTGCACGTCAACTAAGCGCCGCAGCACATCCGCTAAAACGAACGCCCCGCTTCCAAGCGGGGCGTTTTTCATTGCTAGTTGTTCACGCCGTGATGGCTTGCCAGGGCGCTGCGGTCGATGGCCTTGAACGTATACCCCAGCTGCTGGTAATGCTCGATGATGGTGGGTAGGGCCTCCACCGTGGCCTCCTTGCCCGACGAATCGTGCATCAGAAGCACGATGTTCGTGTAGTCGTCGCCATCGCAGGCGGCTTCGGCAAGTTCTTCGGAGGTATGCCCGGAGGCGCCGTCACCGCAGCTAATGTTCCAGTCGAAGTACTGGTAGCCGCGATCTTGCACGTCCTGCACCAGGGCGCTCATGATACCCTTCGTGTACTCCGCCGAAACGGCGTTCGACGAGCCGCCCGGGAAGCGGATGAAGCAGGGCACGTAGCCAATCTGCTCTTCCACCAGCGCGCCCACGGCGTCGAGGTCCTTGAAGTACGCGTCTTCCGAAGCGTACACGGTTGCGTAGTCGTGCGAATAGGTATGCAGTCCGATGGTGTGCCCCCGCTCGTAGGCCTTCTTGATCATGTAGGCGTATTCGGGCTTGATGCCCGTTACGAAGAACGTGGCCTTCACGTCGTACTTATCCAGAATGTCCAGCACGGTCTGGGTGTTTTCAGACGGGCCGTCGTCGAACGTGAGCCAGATGGTCTTCGTGCCGTCGGTTTTCGTGCGCCATTCCGTGTTCGCGTTGGGGTCGACCGCGAATTCCTGGGCGCGCGTGTCTTCCGCAGCATTGTACGTGGAAGGCGAAGAGGATTCGCTAGCAGAGGAAACGGAAGAAGCGCCCGCGTCGGAAACGCCAGAAGACGCAACGGCATCCACGTCATCTTCGCCCGCGGCGCCCTGCGGTGCCTGCGCGCACCCAACGAGCGCGCACACGAGCAACATCGATGCAGCAAACCATGTAGCCCATTTGCATAGACGGTTCTTCACGATTCCTCCCCCAGTACCTTGTCGTAGAATGTTCTCATCGTACCCCACATAGATTGGCAAAGTATGGCAGAACCGAAGAATCAGCAGACCGCCGAGCAGGAGACGAACCCGTTCGCGCTCCGCCGCAACCTGTCCGCCGTAGTCACCATCGCGGCATTCGTCGCATATTTCATCGTTCCCCAGGAACTCGCGAAGAACATTCTTCTGGTAGTGGCCCTCGTGCTGGTAATCGTGGTCACGTACTTCCAGCAGAAGCACCGTTCGTGGATCGTCGCCCGTCGCGACCCGGCAGCGTACGACTCCGAAGGCCGATATCACAAAGATTGGGAAAACCTCAGCGAGGAAGACATCAACCGCGAGTGGGAAAAACTGAACGCCCAGAAGAATCGCTAGCGCATCCGCGCATTCCGTTTGCCCAAACGAAACCACAACGAAAGGCTCCGCACATGGTTTCACGTATCTACGTCGAGAAAAAACCCGGCTTCGATGTGGAAGCGCAGCAGCTTCTGCATGAGCTCCAGGATATCTTGGGGGTGAAAGGGCTCGACGGACTGCGCCTCGTCAATCGCTACGACGTCGAAGGCGCGGCAAGCGAGCTGTTCGAATCCTGCATTCCCACCGTATTCAGCGAACCGCAGAGCGACGTGGTTTACCGCTCGCTGCACGATGAATGCACCGGCGCCGCAGCCGTATTCGCCGTGGAATTCCTGCCCGGCCAGTTCGACCAGCGCGCCAACAGCGCAAGCGAATGCATCCAGCTCATCAGCCAGGGCGAGCGCCCCACAGTGCGCAGCGCGAAGGTCTACCTGCTCGAAGGCAGCCTGGGGCAGGCGGATATCGACCGCATCAAGAGCTACGTCATCAACCCCGTGGAAGCGCGCGAAGCTTCCCTTGAACCGGTCGAAACGCTCGAGGGCAACTACCCCGAGCCCGGTCCCGTCGAGGTTATCGACGGCTTCCTCACCATGGACGAGGGCGAACTGTCCGCCTTCATCGCCGACCGCGGCCTTGCCATGGACCTGGCCGACATCGCATTCTGCCAGGAATACTTCCGCGAAGAGGGCCGCTGCCCCACCATCACGGAAATCAAGATGATCGACACCTACTGGAGCGACCACTGCCGCCACACCACGTTCGGCACCCAGCTCGACGAGGTTCAGATCGACGACGAAACCGTGCGCCAGGCATTCAACCGCTACCTGGAGATGCGCGAGGAACTGGGCCGCACCGAAAAGCCCATCTGCCTCATGGACATGGGCACCATCGGCGCCAAGTACCTGAAATCGCAGGGCATTCTCACCGGTCTCGACGAGAGCGAGGAAATCAACGCCTGCACCGTGAAGGTGACGGTCGACGTGAACGGCGTCGACGAAGACTGGCTGTTCCTCTTCAAGAACGAGACGCATAATCATCCCACCGAAATCGAACCGTTCGGCGGCGCAGCCACCTGCGTGGGCGGCGCCATCCGCGACCCGCTTTCGGGCCGCAGCTACGTCTACCAGGCCATGCGCGTAACGGGTGCCGCCAACCCGCTGGCCCCCGTTTCCGAAACGCTGCCCGGCAAGCTGCCGCAGCGCAAGATCGTCACCACCGCCGCTGCTGGCTATTCCAGCTACGGCAACCAGATTGGCCTGGCCACGGGCCAGGTAGACGAAATCTACCACCCGGGCTACATGGCGAAGCGCATGGAAATCGGCGCCGTAGTGGCAGCCACGCCCGCCAACCACGTGCGCCGCGAGACGCCCGCCCCGGGCGACGTCATCGTGCTGCTGGGCGGCCGCACCGGCCGTGACGGCATCGGTGGCGCCACGGGTTCTTCCAAGGCCCACAACACGCAGTCGCTCGAAAAGGACGGCGCAGAAGTGCAGAAGGGCAACGCGCCCGTCGAGCGCAAGCTCCAGCGCCTGTTCCGCAGGGGCGACGCATGCCGCCTCATCAAGCGCTGCAACGACTTCGGCGCAGGTGGCGTGAGCGTTGCCATCGGCGAGCTGGCCGACGGCCTGCACGTGAACCTGAACGCCGTGCCCAAGAAGTACGACGGCCTGGACGGCACCGAGCTTGCCATTTCCGAAAGCCAGGAGCGCATGGCCGTGGCTCTGGACGCCGCCGACGTGGAAGAGTTCCTCGCATACGCCAAGGAAG
>NZ_JAZZJS010000086.1:0-2590 GCF_056180635.1 Denitrobacterium sp.
CAGGACGGTCTTCTGCTCTGAACCCATCTGAATGCTTTCTACTCGTTCGCGCGCGTACCTAATCGCCAAACGCGCTTTTCCCTATATTACGGCGAAGAACATCCGCGATAATGCGAACGTGCTCGCGGCCGTCGTTGAGACACGGAACCCACACAAAACGGCCATTCGTGTTAATCGTGTTGGCGATGGAGCCGTCGATTGCGGCTTTCGCGGGCTTCGCGCCAGCTCCTTCGAGCGCAGGCACCATCTCATGCGGAATGTCATAGAGCGTTTCCAGGCAGTCGACCGCAAAGCCCGGGCATGCGAAGAACACGCGAAAACGCTGGTCGCGCCACCCTTCCAACACGTCGGTGGAAAGCGGCGATGCCCACGCCTTGGGGTTATGCCCGAACACGCTCTGATACGACACGGTAGCGCTCGCGGGGTCGAGCCCCAGCTGCTCGCATACCAGATCGGCAGTCGCGCGCGCTTGCGTGCGGTACGTATCGCCCGCCTTCTCGTCCTTCAGCGGAATGGCGTGGAACGACAGCATGAGCCTATCGCCCGCAGCGGCATCGAACCCGCAGGCGCGAATGCGGCTCGCGAGCTCGGCGATGTAGAGCTCGTTATCGTGGTAGTTGTCGATGATGAGGCTCGGCGCGCTCCACCCCACGATCTTCTGCGCGCGCCTGAACGCGTCCACCACGGCAAGCGTGGGCGAATAGGCGCTTTGCGGATACAGGGGCAACAGCACCACGCGATCGACTTCCGCGGCGCGGAACTTGCGCAACGCGCTTTCGATGGACGGCGTGCCGTAGCTCATGGCGCTGCACACGATGCAATCCTCGCCCGCCTCGTCGAACACGCTCTGGAGCTGGCGCGCAAGGCTTTCCTGCAGGCGAATGAGGGGCGAGCCCTCCTTCGTCCAGATGAACTTGTAGCGCTCGGCCGAGGCATACTTGCGCTTCGGAAGAATATGGCGGTAGACGATCCACTTCCACAGCGGACGCGGCATCTGGCAGATGCGGTCGTCCATCAGGAATTCGCGCAGATACGCCTCGATCGCATCGGGTTCGGGAGCAGAAGGCGATCCGGTATTTGCGATGATGATTCCAGTTTTCATTCCAAACCTATCTTCCCGATTGCGCATGCCACCGCACGCGAATTACAGCTGCAGGTCGTCGCTCTGATGCGGCGCCTGCGCAACCTCCCCGAGGATGCGCTCGCCCGCCGCGGTGCGGCCCATGCTGCGCGGCGCAAGTCCGTCGAGCACCTCGCGCAGATCGGGCGGGAACCCATCGATGAGGTGGACATGCTCGCCCGTGAGGGGATGGTCGACGTCGAGCGAGTACGAATGCAGGAACTGCCTGCGAAGGCCCAGCTGCTGCTGTTCGTTGCCCCAGCGATACAGGGGGTCGCCCACGCAGCAGTGGCCGATATGCTCCATATGCACGCGAATCTGATGCGTGCGCCCCGTGTAGAGCTTGCACTCCAGCAGCGTGAAGCCCTGGTCCTTCCCCGCCGCCTCGAATCGCTCGAGTACGGTGAACGTGGTGAGGGCGTTACGCGCCTGGGGCTTGTAGGAAATGGCCATGCGCAGGCGGTCGAAGTCGGCACGCGCGATGGGCTCGTCGATCATGCCGGTGTCGTAGGCGATGTTGCCATGCACGAGCGTGATGTACTTGCGCTCCACGTCGTGCACGCGGATGAGCTCTTGGAGAGCCGCTCCGCACGCGTCGGACTTCGCGCACATCATGAGGCCGCTCGTATCCATATCCAGGCGATGCACGATGCCCGGGCGGTCGTCGCCCTGCACGTGCGCCAGGCTATCGCGCCCATACGCGTAAATTAGAGCGTTCACCAGGGTAAACGAAGGATGATTGGGCGCAGGGTGCACGCAGAGGCCCGCCTGCTTCGATATGACGATCATATCGTCGTCTTCGTAGCGGATGTCGAGCGGGATGTCCTCGCCACGCAAATCGATGTGCTGCGCCTGGGGCACTTCCTCGTACACGATGGTATCGCCAGCGGCAACCTTCGTCTTCTTGGTAGCCGTGGCGCCATTCACGAACACGGCGCATGCCTCGATCTGCTTCACGGCCTGGCTGCGGCTCTCGTAGCAATCGCGCAGGGCCAGGTAGGCATCGAGGCGCATGCCCTCGTCTTCGCCACCCACGCGACAAGACAACGCGCGCGCCATTACTCCACCTCGTCGGCGCCTGCTTTTGCGTTGCGCCCTTCCGGCGTGCTGAAAATCGAAAGGAACACGCTGATGAGCAGCAGCGCGATGCCCACGGTCACGCCGATGTCGGCGACGTTGAACACGGGGAAATCGATGAACGTGAAGTTGATGAAGTCGACCACGTAGCCATATGCCAAGCGGTCGATGGCATTGCCCACGCCGCCCGAAGCGACAAGCGCCAGCGAGATGACCTCGAGAATGGAAATCTGCCCCTTGCGGGCCACCATGGCGAACCACATGACCACGGCGATGCTGATGATGACGCTGAACACGCCGAGCGCGAACGTGGAATCGCTGAAGATGCCCCATGCGGCGCCCGTATTGTGCACCAGGATGAACTGGAACAGGCCCAGAACGTTGTCTACGATT